>DAOWDF010000205.1 GCA_030639165.1 Alphaproteobacteria bacterium | reverse complement strand
TTATCATCGGCCAGGAAAGTTTGTCTGCATGCAAGATGGCTCCACAGAAGTTTCCGTGATAGATTGCGATCATACTTGCAGCAATAAACGAGAGCATCACCTTTTGCCACTTGAGCCAATTATACCTATTGAGTGGAATATTAAAGATGAGGTAGTACCTGGTATGAAGTTGCTCCATTTCACTAATTTGGCAACACAGCCTTGGTTTTTCGATCACCCAAACAAAGAAGCTTTGAAAATATATGACGAATATAAATAATCCGGTTCCAGAAGATGAGCAAATTATAATCTGGCCTTTAATTGAAGGCAGAATGCTGGAATTAGGTAATAAAAAAAACGCTAATGGCGTTTATAAGACTTATTTTGAATCTATCGGGATTGACCATACTTCGATTGATTGGAATGGTGAGGATGGTGCTTTAAAATTAGATTTAAGAAAGCCGATTGACCTTAAACCTTTTGATATGGTCACGAATATAGGTACAACAGAGCACGTTAGCGACCAAAAAGCAGTCTGGGAGAACATCCACAACCTAACCAAGAGAGGCGGCGTTATAGCCTCACTCACGCCATTAGAGGGCGATTGGTGGTGGCATGGTGAGCACTATCCAAGGCGGGAATTCTTTGAGCAGTTCGCTAGAAATGGTTATGAAATTGAATATTTAGGTATTGGCCGCGAATATCCCAATAAAAACCTAATGTGCCGACTTAAAAAAGTATCTCATGATATTTTTATTATGCCTGAACCTGAAACAATGTTTTATAATCAAAGGAGAGCCAGGTGAGCGGTATTATTACGGAAAAAGCTAAATATAAGAAAGGCTGGCATGGTGGGTTACCCGAAACGCCTTGTGGATTTGGTTCAAAACTAAAAAGCACAGCAAAACAGCGTGAATGGATACCCACTATATTAGAAAAGTATAATATTAAGTCTATTGCCGATATTGGTGCGGGCGATCTAAATTGGATTAAGCATATAGATCTCGGAGATATTGATTACCAAGCTTTTGACTTGGTTCCACGCCATCCAGAGGTTAGATCGTTTGATTTACTCAAGAAAGTACCGCCTAAAGTAGATTTAATCATATGTTTTTGGGTTTTGAACCATATGCCGAAAGCACATTGCAAAAAAGCTATTGAAAACCTGAAAAAAAGCGGCGCTAAATATTTAATGATGACTGATGTTGAGCGTTATCATAAGGACCAGCCAAAAGAAATTAAAATGGACTACATCGAGTGCCTTAATAATGGTGAATTACTCGGAACCATTAAGCTAATTGAATTATGATCACTGTTTTTTGTGTTTGTACCGGTGACAAATACAATACAGGCTACGTTTATGCCTTAAAAGAGGCTGTAAGCAAATATTTAACTATCCCCCATAGCTTTATATGTATTACAGAGCATAATTTAGAAGGAATTAACACTGTAAAGCCGATTATAAATTATGCTGGATGGTGGTCTAAGCTAAATCTATTCGCTCCAGGTATGGCAACAGGGAAAAGTATTTATCTTGATTTAGATGTTGTAATTACTAAAAATATTAATTATTTAGTTGATTATACCGATAAATTCTCAGCCCCAGCGAATTGGGCACAATCAGGGCATGGCGGAATACAGTCATCAGTTATGTGTTGGCCTGGTCACTGGCATTTACCCTTCGTAAAGTTCGATTATGAGAAAGATTCAAAACGTCTTTGGGGTGATCAAGAGTTTTTATGGGAATTATTAGGCGATGATTGGCAGAAAATACCAAATGTTGGAAGCTATAAGTATCATTGCCGGGAAAATATTCCTGATTGGCTCAATATTATGTGTTTTCACGGCTTGCCAAATCCTGATGAGGTAAAAGACGAATGGATATTGCCTTTCACGCAAATTTTACACAACCTCATCAACTTGAACACGCACAATGGCTCAAAGAAGGGTTTAAAAAGCATGGAATCCGCTTAAAGGTTACGTCAAGCATCATAAAAGAGGCTGATATACACATTGTATCCGGCCCACACTATGCTTTAGATTATTGGAAAGACCATTCAAGAGTTATTTTATTAGATCGAGCATTATGGCATCAGGAAAAGCCTGAAAAATGGCATTCGATGGATTGGTTATCAATAGGATGGATTAAAAATGGCCGGAGAATATTTAGAGCTGGTAGTGGACGCAAATCTCCTAGACCAAAAGTTAGAAAAAATACAACTGGAACCGTATTTCTCGCAGATTACTACGGCCCAGTGGGACCGGCTGATACAATCCGTCTACATCCGCAACGAGAAGCAAATCAAGAACCATTGCTTGACTGTTTACATCGACATGCTCGAGCTATCGGATATAATACAACTGCATTGATTACAGCTGGTTTAGAAGGGCTTGAGATTGAATGTAAAAGCCCAGATAGTATTATGAGCCAGCCAAATTGGTTAGAATTACTCGCTTACACTGATTGGCGATATGATGAAATAGAGTCTGGAGAATTATGCACACACTTACAGTTATAACTGAACCAGCCGACGAGCCGATTACCTTAGACGAGGCAAAAGAAGCCCTCAGAATTGATATTGATGACGAAGACACTCGTGTTTGGAATATTATCCGTGCAGCCAGGATGTTCGCAGAGGATTATTTAAGCCTTAAGATAATGTCTCAGACTGTCGAGTTAAGTTTTGACCGGTGGCCTGCAACAGAGTTTAGTTTAGGCGTTTGGCCGATTATAGCGGTTGATACGGTTAAATATGAAGATACTGCATCCCCTATTGCAACTCAGACCCTTATTGCTGATACAGATTATTATGCTGATATAATAACGATAGAGGGTAGACTAAGAACACTTACCGGGTGGCCCTCTGTTGCTGTAAAACCTAATGCGATTAAGATTAGAATGACTGCAGGCTATGCCGATCAAGATTCTGTACCTGATCAACTCAAAGAAGGTATTAAGGCATATTGTGCATATATCTATGATTCTGATGAATGCATGAAAGAAAATGCAGAGAGGTTGCTATGGTCTGCAAGAATACTGTAACTCGCCGGTTAAAGCATAAAATTACAATCGAAGAACCTACACGCACCCAAAACAACTATGGTGAGCCAATAGAGTCGTTCACAACTTATGCTTCGCGCAAATGTGATATAATGACAACGATTGGGCGGGAAAATTTTAATAAATTTCAGGAATTTAATGAAAATCCTGTTGTTTTTAAGGTTCGATATGATTCTTTAACTAAAAATATCAGCCCTAAAATGCGTGTCTTATATAACTCTAAATATTATGATGTTGAAGGCATTGTAAATTACAACGAGCAAAATAAAGAGATCCATATTTATGGCAAAAATAGAGGGTCTTAGAGAATTAAGTAAGCAGCTTGATAAATTAGGAAAAGAGCTTGGTGTTAAGACGCTGAGAAATGCCTCACGCGCAGCAATGGCCCCAACTCATAAGAAGATTAAAGCCATGACGCCTGTTGGCAAAAAAGCGCACAGAACGTATAAAGGTCGATTGGTTGCGCCTGGATTCTTAAAAAGAAGCATCGGATTAGGTAGCAGGATTAAAAGAGGCGTTGTAACTGCTTCTATTTCTGCAAAAGCAGAAGCCTTTTATGGCATGTTTTTGGTTATCGGCACAAAAAAGATAAAAGCAAAGGATTTCTTTTTTAGAGTCTTTGCTAATGATCGCGGGCGCATCGAGTCAAAATTAATTACAGAATTAAGAAAGCGGATTGATAAAATATGATAGCGGATAATTTATACACTTATCTTGTAGCTCAATCAGTAATTACTAATATAGTTTCTACTCGTGTTTATCCGCTTATATTGCCACAAGAACCAATTTATCCGGCTATTTCATATAGTGATGATGAGAGTAATTATACTGAATCTTTTGATGGTCAAACTGATCACACACAAGCAATTTTTCAATTAAATGCATGGGCTAAAACTTACGCGGAAGCCACAACATTAGGCAACGCAATTAGTACGGCATTAAAAAATACATCGGGCGCTTTTGGTGGTATTAATATCCAACGGTGTACGATAATTAGTGGACCTTTATCGGTCTACGAAGATAGTGTGGAAGCCTATCGGCAAACATACATTTTTTCTATATGGCACAATGAGGGCTAAACAATGACAGCAGGATTCACAGGTGGCTTAACCTTTCAAATGAGCGATGGGGCTTCACCAGAAGTCTATACAACTATCCAGGAAACAAAGAGTCTTTCAGGATTAGGTAAAACTAACCCATTAATTGACGTGACAAGCTTTGATTCAGCCGCGCGAGAATATATCGCGGGCCTAGCGGATGGGAGCGAAATATCCATTGAGTGTGTAAGAACGCATGCATCCCCTAACGCTCAGGATGCTTTAATTGCGATTGTTGATAGTAAAACAACGCGCAACTTCAAGTTGACGCTAACCGATGGCACTACGCCTATCGTTTATACATTTGCGGGCGTTCCATTATCATGGACAATTACCCCATCTTTTGATGATGCGGCGATGATAGCGTTTACGCTTAAAATCTCTGGCGATATTACGGTGGCATAATGAAATTCAATTCTAAATCAATCACGATCGGCGGCGATAAGTTCGAGATCAAAGAAATCAGTGCTCGGCAACGGCAGCAACTCTTTAAATTGTTTAAAGACGAAACTGATCCAGTTGAAGCGCAAGCGCATTCTATTAAAATGGGTTGCGCTCAATTTGTTGATAAAACGATTGATGAAATCTTTGATATACCCGGCACTATCTTTGCTCAATTAGCCGAAGAGGTAATGAAAATCTCCGGTTTAGGTGATGATAGCGAAACGGAAAAAAACTCCTAGCCGATTCTGATCGCCTGTTTCTATTTCGTTTATCATTAGCCCTCGGAAGAACGGTAAATGAATTAGAGCAGACATTGGGATCGGGGGAGTTATCCGAATGGAAAGCCTATTATTCGATAGAGCCATTCGGTCAAGAACGTGATAACTGGAATACCGCAGTGATAGCCGCAACAGTGGCAAATTATTGCGGTAAATTGCGAACGGCTAAAAATATAGATGAATTTATGTTTATTCATCCGCAAATAAAGTGCGATAAAGAAACCAAAAAAACACTTTTAATGATGCAAGCAATGGCGAAGAAAAAGAATGGCAAAGCAACTCCAAAAACTGATCGTAACGCTTGAAGCGGAAAGCTCTCGACTCACTTCTCAGCTTGAAAAGTCTAATAAACGGCTTGAGCGATGGGAAAATAAAGCCGGAAAATCCGTTGATAATGTTAAAAAGGCATTTGTCGGATTAGCGGCAGCTGTAGGTATTGGCGCAATAGCAAAATCTGTTTTCTCTACGGTTGCATCCTTTGAGAAGATGGAGGCATCATTAAAAACAGTAACAGGATCGGCGGCAAACGCTGCTGATGCCATGAGTAAGATTCAAAAATTCACATCTGAAACACCCTTTCAAGTAGCAGAAGTCACTCAAGCATTTATTAAATTAAAGGCATTGGGACTTACTCCATCAGAAGAAGCACTTAAATCATCCGGCAATACTGCGAGCGCATTAGGTAAATCTCTCGATCAAATGATTGAAGCGGTTGCCGATGCAGCCACAGGTGAGTTTGAACGTCTAAAAGAATTTGGTATCAAAGCCAAGAGCCAAGGTGATTTTGTTACCTTCACCTTCCAGGGCGTAGCGACAAAGATCCGTAAAAATGCTGCTGATATTGAAGGCTATCTGCAGGGGATTGGTAATGTTCAGTTTGCCGGTGCGATGGCCGAGCAAATGGACACGATTAGTGGCAGGTCTTCCGAACATGAGGCTAACATTCATAGATGGTTACTTGCTTTAGGTGATGCCGGACTAAGTAAAGTATTTAAAGATGCCATTGATTCGATGATTCGCTTCACAAAAGCAATGGCTGAATCAGGCACGTTTGTTAATGCCATTGTTGTTCCTATTGAATTTCTAATTAAGACTGTTAGAACGGTTGCCTTAACCTTTGAGGATTTAGGCGACAAGATAGGCGCGTTTGCTGCAGCCACCACAATGGCTTTAACATTTGATTTAGACGGCCTCAAATCTGTTATTAAGCTTCAAGAAGAAACGGCAAAATTACGTGAAGCTGAATTTGAAGCTATATGGGCAAAAGTAGCGGCTACCGAAGAACTCGGTAAAGTAGAAGCTAAAAACGCCGCGGCAAAAATTGAAACCGGAGCAACCGGGGAAGCAGCTCAAAAAGAATTAGACGATTTACTA
>DAOWDF010000305.1 GCA_030639165.1 Alphaproteobacteria bacterium | reverse complement strand
TTTCAAAATACTCATGTTTGTTTTCATTCGCGCCATATGTAATTGAGGCGGCAAATATTTCTTTGGCCATAATTTTCCCACTTGGGTCGGTGATAGCGATGAAATAGGGGTATGAGAAGAATGGTTTGTCGGTGGATTTTAGGCGGCCTTTTGCCCCTAAATAACCATCGAAAATAAGCTTTAAATCAACAATAACGCTTTTTGATCCTAGGTGGCATGTACTTTCTGCGCCTTTTAAGTCTACTCTGGAGACAAGGTTTTCTTTTGTTAAATTACTGGGGGTAGAGAAATCACTTAGCGAGCTAAGGTCATCAACTATTTTTATTTTTGGGCATGGACTTTCTAGCAATATTTCTGATTTACCGCCAACAACCCGCGCAGTTTGCAGGTTTCTTGCTTTTAAGTCGCTAAGGTCATCTTGTAATGCAACAAATGTTTGACAGGATCCAAGCCCTAATACGCAGAGAAGTAAGGTTAAAATTTTGGTGTATCGCATTGACTAAGATCCTAGCTAGAAATTATTATAATAGACTACTTAAGAAAGTTGAATAGTGCAAGATTATAGATTATACATTCTGCATGGGAAATAAACCGTTGAAAATAGTCTTGGCCGCGCCGCGTGGGTTTTGCGCGGGCGTTGATAGGGCGATTCAGATTGTTGAGCTGGCATTAATTAAATATGGCGCGCCTGTTTATGTGCGTCATGAAATTGTTCATAATAAATATGTTGTGGACTCCTTGCGCGATAAGGGTGCAATTTTTGTAGAAGAGCTTCATGAAATCCCTAATGACGGGCAACCCGTAATTTTCTCTGCCCATGGCGTTGCTAAATCAGTCCCAAGGCAAGCAAATGAGCGTAACATGTTCTTTATTGATGCAACGTGTCCCTTGGTTAGTAAAGTTCATATAGAGGCCGAGAGGCATTACAAGGCAGGGTGCAGGATTATACTTATCGGCCATATTGGTCACCCAGAAGTCATTGGCACTATGGGGCAATTGCCTGATGGCGCAGTTATATTAGTTGAGACAGCGAGCGATGTTGAGGCTCTTGAAATTACTGATGGTGAGAAGCTAGCTTATTGTACGCAGACTACTTTATCTATTGATGATACGGGGGATATTGTGAAGGCTTTGAAGGGTAAGTTTCCTGACATAAAGTCACCTCATAAGGAGGATATTTGCTATGCAACGACTAACCGTCAGGGTGCTATGAAGGCCATTGCGCATTTAAGTGATGCGGTTATGGTTCTTGGCGCGCCTAATTCGTCCAATTCAAATCGATTAGTTGAGGTGGCTGCGCTTAATGGTTGCCCTAAATCCATGCTGGTACAGCGTGCAAGTGATATTGATTGGAGCTGGCTTGATGGGGTTAGTTCATTAGGCTTAAGCGCGGGGGCTTCTGCTCCTGAGGTGCTAGTGGATGAAGTTATCACAATGGCAAGAAAGCATTTTGCGGTTACGATAGAGGAGGTCTCTATTGTAAAAGAGAATATCAGTTTTAAAGTTCCGAAAGTATTGATAAATGAAGGCTAAAGATTTCTTAGGTGCTCCCAAAAAAGCAATAACCTTAATTGGAATGTCGGGCGCGGGTAAAAGCCATATTTCATGTCAAATGGAGAAGTGGGGCTGGCACGTTTATTCATGTGATTATGAGATTGGCTCTAAATATTTGAAGGATGAGCTAGATGGCAGTTTTTCTGCGGAGGATATTAGTGGGTTATCTGATTATCTTGGCAAGCTTGGAAGCCCTGAAAAAGGCGGCTTTTTGCTAAATAAATTTGTAGAGCGGCAGGGCGCATATTATGACGCAGAAGCCTCGTCACTGTCTGCTATGGGCGGGGCGCTTGATCTTGCGGATGGTCATTTTATCCATGATTCAACGGGTAGTTTGTGTGAAATTGAAGATGAAGAGCTGATGAAGAAAATTGGTGCTCTGTCTCTTTTTGTTTATCTTAAGGCAGGTGAGGAAGAGGAGGCTGAAGTATTAAAACGTGCTCGCGAATATCCGAAACCGCTATTCTTTCCTCCAGAGTTTCTTGCGCATAATCTGAATGTTTATTTATCTGATCATAATATTTCTAGCGTGAAGGATATGGAGCCAGATGAGTTTGCGCGTTGGGTTTTCCCAAAGTTATTTGATGCACGTAAGCCGAAATATCAAAGGCTAGCAGATTTATATGGGGTTACTATTCCTGCAAATGAATTTAGGGATTTGAAATCAGCGCAGGAATTTGTAGAAATAATTGCAAAATATATGGATAAGTAATTATGAGCATGCATATTGAAATATACACTGATGGCGCATGTAGCGGTAACCCTGGCCCGGGGGGATGGGGAGCGCTTATGCGATCTGGCGCGCATGAAAAGGAAATTTATGGCGGTGAGGCAGAGACTACAAATAACCGTATGGAAATGATGGCGGTTATTGAGGCGCTTAAAAGCCTTAAAAAACGTTCAAAAGTTACGCTCTATACGGATAGTAAATATGTTCTACAAGGCGCAACTGAGTGGCTCGATGGCTGGAAGGCTAAGGGCTGGAAAACCGCAAGTAAAAAGCCTGTGAAGAATAAGGATTTATGGCAGCAAATTGATGAGTTTGTGAGCGCGCATGATGTTAAGTTTATCTGGGTGAAGGGGCATTCTGATCACCCTGAAAATGATCGCGCGGATGAGCTTGCGCGCCTTGGGATACCTTAGTTTTTTTAATTAAAAGTAAATCCATATTCACGTCATCTCCGCGGCTTAGCGTAGCTAAGATAATACGGCGGGGATCCACGAAAGTCAGCAGCTTTGCTGCTGGCATATAGATTCCGTTCGTTTAAGCGCGCAAGCGCGCCAACGGGATGACGGTTTGGGAGCAATATCATTCATTCAAATTTGAGTAGTTGCCCTTTGAGTTTCCTCTTGGGCGATGGTTTTCACTAGATAATAAGCGTCCTAATAAGCCGCTAATACCAGAATTATTTTGGCTATGGGGTTTTGGGAATGTGAAATCGCTTTGCTGCGCATTACCAAACAACATAACCTCACGCCAGATTTGTGCTGGCAAGTTACCGCCAGTTACATTCTCCATGGGGCTGTTGTCATCATTGCCAAGCCACACTATAGACACCATTTTATCGTTATAGCCAACAAACCAAGCATCGCGGCTGTTTTGTGATGTGCCAGTTTTACCTGATGCAGGGAAGGGGAGGCGTGCGCGCCTACCTGTTCCTTCATTAATAACAGTTTCCATCATTGATGAAATTTGCTGCGCATGTTTACTTTTAACAACCTGTAAGTATTTTGGGGTTTTGCGCTCAAACAATATGTTGTTTTTGCCATCGGTAATACGGGTTATTGCATAGGGGTAAATGCGATAGCCACCATTTGCCAGTGTAGCGTAAGCCGTTCCCATTTCAAGCATGGATATCCCTGAGCTGCCTAGAGATATGCTATAATCTCTCTCTAGCTTTGAAGTAATTCCAAGCCTGCGCGCTGTTTTAATTACGGAGGAAATGCCGATTTCTTTTGTTAGGCGAAGCGTGGCTGTGTTCATGGATTTAGCCATGGCTTTTTCTAAACTTACTTCGCCATAATATTTTCCAGCGAAGTTTTTAGGGCGGTATTCACCTGTAGTGATTGGAGCATCAAGGATTTTATCACGCGACTTCCAGCCCTGTTCCAATGCAGTTAGATATATGAACGGTTTGAACGCGGAACCTGTAGAACGCTTAGCTTGTGTGGAGCGGTTAAACTGGCTTTGTCCATAGTTATATCCGCCAACCATAGAGATAACTCCGCCATCTGGTCTTAGGGCTAAAATGGCGCCTTGTGATACATATTGATCTTCGCTGGCGTTATCTATTGTGTTTATTAGCTGATCTTGTGCATGTTTTTGTAAGCCAAGGTCAAGGCTGGTTTCAATAACCAAATCCATATCTGGTCTGCCAATAAGATCGTCTAGACCTTCGATAACCCAGTCAGTGAAATAACGTAAATCTCCACCTGATTTAGTTACTTTATTGGGCAGTGATATCGACATATCATCTTCGGATATATCGGATATTTTCAAATATCCAGCATCTTGCATAGCAGATAATACAACGTCAGAGCGCTCCTTAGCCAAGCTTAAGTTATTGTGCGGGGAATATTTAGATGGAGCTTTGAGCAGGCCAGCAAGAATAGCTGCTTCGCGAAGGTTTACCTCACTCGCATGTTTATCAAAATAGAGAAGTGATGCGGCCTCGAACCCATAAGTTCCTGATCCTAAATAAACGCGGTTCATATAGGCGCTCAATATTTCATCTTTGCTAAGCTCACGCTCTAGCCAGATAGCAAGTAATGCTTCTTGGATTTTTCTACTAAGTTTACGGTCGTGGCTTAAGAATAGGTTTTTTGCTAATTGCTGCGTTATGGTCGAGCCACCCTGAACAAATCTTCCTTTTATAATATTAACGCTCATCGCGCGGGCAATGCCAAGGGGGTCAATGCCAATATGGCTGTAAAATCTGCGGTCTTCTGTCGCTAGCACGGCGTTTATCAAGTGAACAGGCAGGTCGTTAACGCTAATGTTTTCGCCCTTGCTCTCACCATAGCGGGAGATTATTTTACCATTAGATGATTTTATTATTATAGACGCGCGGCGCTCAAATACGGCTGATTGCGTGATATCAGGTAGGTCTTTGGCAAACCATAATATGGTAGCGCTTAAAAATATAGCTGCCCATAATCCTAGTATTAGCATCCATTTAGAAAATATTAAAAGAAGCGATGGTCTTTTCTTCTTAGTAGATTTTTTTTTCTTTTTGGATTTACGTTTTGTGGGTTTTTTTACCATTATAATTGTTCCAAATAATAAATTGTCATACCCGCGGCGTATCTTTAGATACGCCGCGGGTATCCATGAAAGACAGCAGCAAAGCTGATGACATTACCAGATCCCCTTAGTATATATTTTGCCAATGCAAAATCAAGGGGATGACGTTTAAGGTCTTGGCTTTTATGTGCAATCAAGCCAGTAGCGTTTGCGCTCGGGGAATTTATCGGTAGCAGGAAGAGTGTCCTCATATTCTGCGCCGCAAAATTCTACGGTTTTATTTGCAGCTATATTATCAGGTGGGATAGTAATTAAAGCGCGGTCAATACCAAGATATGAAATATATGGTATGGCTTTTTGTAGAAGTTTTTTGCCAAAGCCTTTGTTGCGCATTGATGGGCGGATGATAAAGTTTACATGACCGCCCCATTTTTCCAAATGCCAGTTAAGGCGGTGGCGGATATTAACAGTGCCAATAAACTGATTTTCTTTTACCAGCCAAAGTACAGTTTCAGTTACAGGCTCTATCCAGTCAGCATAAGGCTTATGCAAGTTCTTCTTACCTTCATTTAGCTTTTGAATAAAGTCTTCGAAATTTGCTTCTATATCGCTAATGTCGAGGAAGGTATAGCGCCCCTCATCTTGAAACTCTCTTAACGCCTTAATATAGCTATCTTTATGATCTATATTTGGTTTTTCTAATTTTGCAGCTGACATATTTCTAATTTTGTTATTTATACAAGTTTGAGACTATATGGTATTTTGTAATTAATTACAAATTTAAACCATTAGTAGGTAGGCTAGCCCTAAAAATGAGAGGAAGCCAATTACGTCGGTAACAGTGGTTAAAAATACCGTCGATGAGACGGCAGGATCACTGCCCATACGGTGAAGCATAAGTGGTATGCCTGCGCCGCAAAAGCCTGCTACTATTAAGTTTATAGTCATGGCCATAGCTATAACGACACCTAATATTGGTGATTGGAACCATGCCGCAGCAAGTATTCCCATTATCACTGCGAATAAAATACCATTTAAGACACCGACAAGTGTTTCTTTCCAGATGACGCGCCATGTATTTGTTTCTGATATCTCATGCGTGGCAATAGCGCGCACGGCCACGGTTAGAGCCTGTGTTCCTGCGTTGCCGCCCATTGATGCGACGATAGGCATGAGCACGGCTAATGCGACTATTTGTTCAATTGTGGCGTCGAAGAAAGAAATAACGAAGGAGGCTAATACTGCGGTCATAAGGTTTATAAAAAGCCAGCGAAAGCGGTTGCCAGTTGTTGAGATTGCAGCCCTATATAGGTCACCGCTATCAACACCAGCCATGCGCAAGATGTCTTCTCCGGCTTCTTCGTCAATAACATCAATAACATCATCAATAGTGATCATACCGATAAGGCGGCCATTATTATTGACGACTGGCGCGGAGATTATATCTTCACGGCGGAACATATGGGCGACGGCCTCTTGATCCATATTAGCTAAAATTGGGTGGGTTTCCTCCAGTTTTAAATTATGAATTTTTTCTGATCTTGGTGATCTTATTATACGGTTAAGCGGGATTTCTCCTGTGAGGTGGTGCGCCGTATCTATGATAAACAAATCGAAGAAATCTTCTGGAAGGTTATCGTTTTCTGCACGCATGTAGTCTATGGTTTCGCCGACTGTCCAGAACTCAGGTATAGCGACCATTTCACGGCACATTAAACGTCCTGCGCTGTCTTCTGGAAAGCTTAGTCCTTCTTCAAGGGCAAGTTTAGTCGCTTCTGGAAGCTGGTTTATAACGCTTTCTTTTAAGTCATCATGCAGTGTCTCTACCAGAACAAGCGCATCATCGCTTTCAAGTCCTGCTATTGTTTCGGCTATGTATGAAGGTGCCATAAGGGGCAGGGATGCCCTGATTAGTTCCTGATCCATTTGTGTGAATGTCTCGGGAGCAAGAGCGTCGCCATACATTGAAAGGAATTCTTGGCGATCATCATCTTTGATCTTGGCAATGAACTCTGCAACATCGACAGCACTTAATTCACGCAGAGCAGCATGAACAGTGTCAGAGTCCTGTGATTTGAACGCATAAAGGATCTCCCTGATTTCTTTATCAGGGAGATGGGTGCTGATTTCTTCTGTCGCAATATCTAATTTATCAGCTGGCTCTTTCATGTGCGAACTATACCCCGCAAAAGTAGTTTAGGCAAAGCAGTTTAGTAAGTTATGCGCTTTTCACAAGGCGGTGCGTAACATTATCTATCGTGTCTTTTTCAATGATCTGCGCGCTTATAGTAGCGATGGCAGATATATTCATAATTCCACGAGCAGAAGTTGTCGGCGTTAGGATAT
>DAOWDF010000206.1 GCA_030639165.1 Alphaproteobacteria bacterium | reverse complement strand
TAACCCTAGCCTTTAATCTTCATCCATGTCCTTTGATCCACCACCACTAGGAACAGAGGGGCGTGAAGATGACGATGCGACTTCTTCTGTTTCATGGCGAATAATTGCCTCACCACGTATAAGACCTGCAATTTCATCACCTGAAAGCAGCTCATACTCAAGCAACGCCTTAGCAATAATATGAAGATCATCAATATTATCCGTTAGAACTTTCTTTGCCTTCTTATATCCATCATCCACAAAGCGGCGCACTTCTGAATCTATTTCTGCCGAAGTATCTGGAGAAATACGTGTTTCCTTATAAGTAGACGAATCATCGCTATAATCGATCATCCCTACTTTTTCGCTCAAGCCCCATTCAGTAACCATAGCGCGTGCCATGGATGTTACCTGCTTAATATCACCAGATGCGCCATTAGTAACGAACTCCTTGCCAAAGATTAATTCCTCAGCTACTCGCCCGCCCATACCAACAGATAAATTCGCCTTCATTTTAGCCAAAGAATAGCTATAACGATCCCCCTCTGGCAAGCGCATAACCATACCCAAAGCTCCGCCACGTGGAATAATTGTAGCCTTATGAATAGGGTCAGACTCTGGCTCATGCAAAGTTACCAGCGCATGTCCTGCCTCATGATAAGCAGTAAGTTTCTTTTCCTCATCACTCATCGCCATGGAGCGACGCTCCGCCCCCATCATCACCTTATCCTTGGCTTCCTCAAGGTCTTCCATACTTACAACGCGCTTATTATTCCGCGCAGCAGCTAGAGCAGCCTCATTAATCAGATTAGCTAGCTCCGCACCAGAAAAACCAGGCGTTCCGCGCGCGATAACAGATGCATCAACATTATTAGACAGCGGCACTTTCTTCATATGCACTTCCAAAATTTTCTCGCGCCCCTTCACGTCAGGCAAAGGAACCGCAATTTGACGATCAAAACGCCCAGGTCGCAGCAACGCAGGATCAAGCACATCAGGGCGGTTAGTCGCCGCCAAAATAATAACCCCTTCATTACCTTCAAAACCGTCCATCTCAACCAATAGCTGGTTTAATGTTTGCTCGCGCTCATCATTACCGCCGCCATAGCCACCGCCACGATGACGGCCAACCGCATCAATCTCGTCAATAAATATAATGCATGGAGCATTCTTCTTGCCCTGCTCAAACATATCACGCACACGGCTTGCACCAACGCCGACAAACATCTCAACAAAGTCAGAACCAGAAATAGAGAAAAATGGAACACCAGACTCACCTGCAACAGCTCTGGCAATCAAGGTTTTACCAGTACCAGGCGCGCCCACCAGCAATGCGCCACGCGGAATCTTACCGCCCAAACGCTGGAATTTTTGTGGGTCTTTTAGAAAATCAACAATCTCCTCAAGCTCATGCTTGGATTCATCAATCCCCGCGACATCATCAAATGTAACCTTAGCTTTATTATTATCCATCATTTTAGCGCGTGACTTGCCAAACCCCATAGCGCCGCCACCACCTTTACCGCCCATTTGACGAATAATGAAAAACCAAAAACCAATCAGCAATAGAATCGGTAAAACAGTAAAGAAAACATCAGTAAGTCTAATTTTATCAGGATCAGGATTAGCAGCTTTGATAGTTACATTAGTACCCTCAAGGCGACTAACTATATTCTCTTCAGGTGGTACTTTAGATATAAATTCACCACGATTGCCCGCATAGACACCTTGCAAAGCATCGCCCTTAATAACAACCTCTGTAACATTGCCAGCTTTGGATTCTGACATAAACTCACTATAGCTTATCTCTTTATCATCAAGCGTAGCCTTCATCTGGGCATCATTGGCAAAGTTTAATACCAAAAGAATAACCAGCCCAATACCAAGCCAAAACACTAAATTACGATTTATATCTTTCAATTTCTTTGCCCTTAGATTCTATATAACACCAAGGAACGAACCTAGCGCATTTAACCCTAGAAACAAAGCATTTTAATCACTGCTAGATATTTTAAGCTTCAGGCATCTCAAAGCCATGTGCCTTACAAATATCTGCTGTTTCAGCTATTTTATATACTTCGGGATTTGAACAAACAATGTTAGTCTCGGCCTCAGACAAGCCATTACTGCCATCCGCTGCCTTACCAAAACCAGTTAATATTGTAGCGGCAACACCACCTGCGCCAACTAAACTAAGAACAGTTGCCGAAACAGCCATTATACGCTTAGTATTAGACTTGTCTTCCAAGCCCTTTGCATCATGAATACCATACTCACCAACAATAACGCTATCAATAACCTTACGTGATTCAGCTAGCTCCTTAATATTGCCGTCTCTGAATATACGAGTATTAGTAAAATCTACTCCACTCCAATATGGCGTGTCTTTCAACATTTGTTCATCAATAATAGAATTACTCAAATCACGGCCAGTCATATCTGCAGGTTGCACTTTCTCCGCATTATCACCACCATCAGTAATACCAGATAGCTTAGAGCCAGCTAGACCAAGCCCTGTCAGATTATAAGGAAAGTTATCAAAATCATTACTATCTAATCGCTGCCCCTTGCTATCATCACCCTTATTCAAGATATGGTTATTATACGCCTCCATAAATTCATATGAACACTTCCTCTCATCCATATCTGCTGGTGATAGATATACACTAAATAGCTTTGATTGCTGCTGCGGTCTTTTGAAATTTGCCTCAGGCTGATCCAAACCATCTTTAGCTACAACAACCAATGACCCTGCATTATTTGCTTCTGCTGTTTCCGAACCATTACCTTGATCTGATTTTTTTTGCATCATTATTCTCCGCTTTCATAATTTTGCGGTGAAGATAT
>DAOWDF010000005.1 GCA_030639165.1 Alphaproteobacteria bacterium | reverse complement strand
CCTGTTTAATAAGCTCGTCGAAATGAGTTATCTCAAGCGCCACGACATCTACAATGTCGCCAACGCCCCATCGCCAAGCATTTTCAGGTGTAACAATCAGAGCGTGTTCATAGGTTTTACCATTAACCTTAAACACTCCACCAGCATAGGATTGAATTATTTGCTGACCTTTTTTAACTAAAGGAGTAACATCAACCACTTTAACTAACCACTTCAGCTTCAGGGAAATCCTTGTTTTCACCTGAATTATCCTTGCCGCGCCTAACATTCATCAACATCAAAACTGGCGATGCCACAAATATAGATGAATAAGTACCAATGCCAATACCGAAAATAAGCGCATAGACAAAGCCGCGTATCACTTCCCCGCCAAATACATACAAAGCCACTAATGCTAATAATGTAGTAACAGAAGTCATTATTGTTCTTGATAAGGTCTGATTCACAGACATATTTAACAATTCGCCAATAGGTTTCTTTTTATATTTACGCAAATTCTCACGTATACGGTCAAATACTACAACCGTATCATTAATCGAATAACCCGCAATCATCAAAATAGCTGCCACTGTTGAGAGGTTAAACTCCATCTGCGTAAGTGCAAACAGCCCTATAGTCGCGACCGCATCATGCGCTAACGCTACAATAGAAGCGATACCAAACTGCCATTCAAAACGAAACCAAACATAAGTCAAAATTCCAAGCAAAGAGAATATAATCGCATATAGCCCCTTCATTTTAAGCTCTTTACCTACTTGCGGCCCTACAAATTCAACGCGGCGATAATCAATACCCTGCCCCTCAAATGCCTCTGCTAGAGTTTCGCGTACAAGAGCAATAGCAAATTTATTAGGCTCTTCATCGCCCGTCTCCCAATCAGCAGGCTTTTTCTGCTCTGGCAAGCGGATCAACAGATCATCAATTTGACCAAATTCTTGAATAGATATAGAGCCAAGCCCCAAACCATTTAACGTACCCCTAAGAGCCTCCAGATTAGGTTCAACTGGAGTACGAATTTCAATTACAGTACCGCCAGTAAAATCAATCCCAAGATTTAAACCTTTACTCGCAGTAACCCCAATCGAGCCAACCATCAAAGCAATAGAAAAAATGAAAGCAACAGCGCGCAAGCCAATAAAATTAACATTGCAACTTTGGGGAATAAGTCTTAATCCACGCATATTTTAGTCCTTAACTTTATAAATACTTATAACCTTTAGAAAAAATTATATAGGCACCGTCTTAGGGTTAGTCTTCCTAATCCAAAGTACCACCAGCAAACGCGTCACCATAATCGCCGAGAAAAACGAAGTGATGATTCCTATTCCCAGTGTCACAGAAAACCCTTTAATAGGCCCTGTTCCAAAGGAAAATAAAATCAGCGCCGCAATTAACGTTGTTAGGTTAGAGTCAATAATCGTTGCCATAGCCCGCGAATAACCCGCATCAATAGCGGAGCGCGCAGTCCTGCCCGCGGCAAGTTCTTCTCTAATACGCTCAAAGATAAGAACATTCGCATCAACCGCCATACCAACGGTTAGAACAATCCCCGCAATCCCTGGAAGCGTCAATGTAGCTTGCAAGCTCGATAGCAACGCCAATATAAGTGCAATATTAACCACCAGCGCAATATTCGCCATCAAGCCAAACAGACCATAACAAACAAACATAAATACCAGCACCAGTGCCAATCCGATCATACTCGCAATCTTACCAGCAGCCACAGAATCAGCACCTAACGAAGGCCCAACCGTACGTTCCTCAACCACCTTCAAATCAGCAGGCAACGCACCAGCGCGAAGTAACAGTGAAAGATTAGCCGCCTCTTGCACATCAAATCCACCAGATATTTGCCCCTGTCCGCCACATATAGCTTCATTAATAACAGGCGCAGATATAACTTCATTATCCAGAACAATAGCAAACGGCTTTCCAACATTCTTACGCGTTATGCTACAGAATTTACGCGCCCCAACTGCATTAAGGCGAAAGCTTACAACTGGCTGACTATTTTGATTAAATGACGGCTGCGCATTATCCAGCATCTCACCAGTAATTATCGCCCGCCTAGCTATATTAATTTTACGACTAGGGTTATCCGCATAAGATAGAGATAATTCACTTACCTTCTTGCGCCCCTGCGAGCCAACCAAATGAAAGCCAAGCTGCGCAGTTTTACCAACCAAATCACGCAGGCTTTGAGAATCTGCACCTGGAACCTGAATAACTACACGGTTTAAACCCTGCCGTGCAATCACTGGCTCGGTCGTACCAAGCTCATCAATACGGCGGCGAACCACCTCTATAACTTGCGAAATAGTCTGATCCCGAACTTCCTTTATATAGGAATCATCCATAGAGACATTGAAACTAAAATTACTGTCATTAGTAATGATAAGTCTAGCATCGCTCCTACGGATCGAAGATTTAAGTACCTGAACATCATCATCACTACCCAGAGAAACACTAATGCCCATCTCAGTCGCAATAATATTGCTCCCCTTGATTTCCTCTTGCTTTGCAAACGACTTAAAATCATCGACAAGCATTTCAGTGCGTTCACCAAATACCTTATCCATATCCACTTCATATAGAAGATGCGCGCCACCACGTAAATCCAGCCCTAGATTTACGGTTTTCTTCGGCATCCAACTCGGCAGAGATTCTTGCATCCATTGATAAGTATTTGCCCCGACCAGATTAGGCGAGCTATAGGCAAAACCATAAATACATACGGCTAATATAAGAAAAATTTTCCAACGGGCAATTTGTATCATGATATTTTAACTACGCTTTTTTATCTTTTTTAGTATCTTTTTTGGCTATTTTTTTTGAATCATCATTGGCTTTTTTTGTTTTTGTATTAGCCTCAGATTTACCCTGTATCATAGAGCGCAAAGCCGTAACCTTAACGTCGCCGCCAAGGTCAATTAAGACTTCTTTATCATCAATAACTTTTTCAATCTTACCAATAAGACCACCACCAGTAATAACGCGATCACCTTTTTTAAGGTCAGAAAGCATAGAGCTATGCTCCTTAAAGCGGCGTTGCTGTGGCATAATCAATAACACATAAAACAACACAACAAGAACAACGACTAGCCCGACATTACCTATAATTGCTTCGGTTGCTGTGGGCGCATTTGCCAAATCAACTAACTCGCCACTAGAATCCTCAATCGCCGCAAAGGCCTTAGATATAAGCATAAAATGCTCCCTTAAAAATTTAAATCATATAATCTGGCAAATATAAAGATAATCACGGCAAAGGCAAGCCTTGTTAGTCAGGCTTTACTAAATAACTCACGAAAATTACACTCGCTACTTATGTTTTGCCACTATAAAACGACAAAAGCCATTAAGGCACGTATAGGCTAGCCTTCCAGATATCTAGTAGGATTCATAGCAGATGTCCCTCTACGTACTTCAAAATGTAGCTGCGGCGTAGCGACAGAACCTGTTGAGCCAACCTTACCAATCACAGAGCCACGCTTTATAACCTGTCCCTTACGCACAGACATTTTATCCAGATGCGCATACGCCGTCATCCACTGATCACTATGGCGCACCAATATCAGATTGCCCGATCCTTTAAGCGCATTACCGCTATAAACTACCACGCCGTTTTCTGCGGCCTTAACAGGAGACCCTCGCTTAGCCGCAATATTAATGCCATCATTATGCAAGCCATTCTTCTTTACGCCATAATCAGATAATATTTTCCCGCGAATTGGCCGCTTAAATTTAGATGAAGAACGCTTAGGAGCTTTCGTCCTGACCTTGGAAACACGTATACTCTTATTCTTGCTTATTTTTGTAGGCTTAGCCTGCGGTTGCGGCACACCATCCTTAACAACAGCAGGGCTAGGCTTAGCTTCCGCACTAGCAGTCTTAAGCTCAGGCTTACTTGCTGGTTTAACTTCGGCTTTGGTAACCTGCGTTTTACGGACAACAGAAGGCAAACGCAAAACCTGATTTGGGTGAATAATATAAGGTGAGTCAATATCATTGAGCCTTGCAACTTCTGATGAGTTAACACCAAAAACCCTTGATACTTTATATATAGTATCGCCAGCCTGCACTTTATATTCATGCGGCGGTGGAAGGCGTAGCCGCTGCCCCTCATGCAAAATAAATGGTGCTTTCAAGCGATTAACAACCACTATATCCTGCATAGTCAGGCGATATCTATTTGATATACTATAGAGCGTATCACCGCCTACGACGTTATGAACCCCAACACTACCCGCTCCACTTTTATTACCGTGCTTGTAAACAGGCGCAGGAACGCTGTTCACTCCCATCCCGAAACAAGATGACAACGAAAATAAACTAACCAGAAGAATAAGTGAACGAACGCTCATATGCATATAATACACATATATAGCTTAACCGTCATTAAGAAACGGCAACATCGTTATGCTCATGCGAAACATCAGGCAGCAACGGAACAAAACGTACAGGCATGACATCCTTAACCGAGTAAGCTTCTTCGCTTTCACGCTTATACAGTTTTAGTATCTGAGCCCCTGGCTCACCGACAGGAATAATCATCTTCCCACCGACCTTAAGCTGATCTATCAAGGCTTGTGGAGGTTTAGAGCGCGCAGCCGCCGTTACAATAATCTTATCATATGGCTCTGGCTTAATCCCGTTAATAACCGGCCAGCCTTTCATTCCATCCGCAGCAATAGCAGTAATATTGCGCAAGCCCAACTTTTCAAAACGCTTTTCCGCATCCACCTGAAGGTATTTGTGGCGCTCAATAGTATAAACACGCCGCGCAAGATAGGACAGAACAGCGCATTGATAACCACAGCCTGTACCAATCTCCAAAATAGTATCGCGATCAGTTACACCAAGGCTCTCCGTCATTTTTGCTACTACGAAAGGCTGGCTTATTGTCTGACCTAGCCCAATCGGCAGAGCCATATCCTCCCACGCTTGATCCCGCGAATGGGCAGGCACAAATTCATCACGCGGCACGCGCTCTATCGCGCTCAATACATCAGTATCGACGATCCCCTTGTTACGCAAATCCATAATCAGGCGTATGCGTTTATTTATATCCTGCGTATTCATTTATTTAACGATTTTCTCGATACCGCCCATATATGGTTTCAAAACTTCAGGAACAAATACCCCGCCATCTTCTGGATCATAGTAATTCTCGATCACCGCGATTAGCGCTCTACCAACTGCAACGCCAGAACCATTAAGCGTATGAACAAAGCGCGTATCTTTCTCGCCTTTTTTACGAGTACGAGCATTCATTCTGCGCGCTTGAAAATCTCCACAATTGGATATACTGGAAATCTCACGGTAAGTTTCCTGCCCTGGCAGCCATACCTCAATATCATAAGTCTTGGTCGCGCCAAAGCCCGTATCACCGCTACACAAAACCACGGTGCGGAAAGGCAATTCTAGCTTTTTCAGCACATTCTCTGCGCATTCAAGCATGCGCTCATGCTCGGCCTTACTTTCCTCTGGCGTAGTGATACTCACCATTTCAACCTTATAGAATTGGTGCTGGCGCAGCATCCCTCTAGTGTCCCGCCCAGCAGACCCAGCCTCAGAACGGAAACACGGAGTATGCGCACAATAACGATAAGGCAATTCCTCCTGTGGAGATATCTCCCCCGCCACAATATTAGTCAGCGGCACTTCTGAAGTTGGAATAAGCCAGTGGCCTTGAGAAAACAGCCCATCCACATCATCATCTAGCATTTCTGTAGCCATCGTGGAAAAATCTTCTCCAGATATCTCTTCAGAATTCAGCCTTTGCTGTAAAATGCTCAACTTACTATCAAGCCAGTCAACCAAATCTTCCCTTGTAACGCTCTGTGCTTTAAATAAATCTTCTTTAAATTTTGGAAGCTGCCCCGTACCGTAAAGCGCATTATCTTTAACCAACAAAGGCGGAGACATTTCAGTTAAGCCATGCTCCATAGTATGTTCATCAAGGAAAAACTGCGCCAATGCACGCTCCATACGCGCCATCGCACCTTTAAGCAAAGTAAAACGAGCACCAGACATTTTCGCCGCTGTCTCGAAATCAACCAGCCCAAGAGCCTCACCGATCTCCACATGATCTGCGCCACTCTCGCGTTTAATCGTCCCCCATTTATGAAGCTCAACATTTTCATCTTCCGTGGCGCCATCTGGAACATCCGCCGCCATAAGATTAGGCAATGAAGAAAGCAGAGTATTAAGCTCCACCCCCAACTCTTTCTCTCGCTCTTCCAAGCTAAGCATCTCATCCTTTATTAGTGCAACCGCCGCCATCTGTTCGGACGCATCACCGCCATCTTTTTTAATCATGCCAATCTTTTTGGATTCCTCATTACGCTTGGCCTGCAATTCCTGCGCAGAAGTTTGCAATGATCTGCGCTCCTCATCCAATTTCAAAATAGCTGGAGTTTGCGCTTCAAGCCCACGACGTTTCCACCCCGCATCAAACTTAGCTGCATCTTTTCTAATGCTACGTATATCAAACATAATAAGACCTTTTACTTAGATTTATTTAAACACAAGCCAAACCGTCATACCCGCGGCGTAGCAAAGCGAAGCTCAAACGGCGGGTATCCACGAGAGACAGCAGCAAAGCTGCTGACATCTGGATTCCCTTAGTATAAATTTTGCTATCGCAAAATCAAGGGAATGACAACTTCAGGGTTTTTTGTAATGCACAATCAAGCTCATGCATAGTTATATTTTTGCCTTGATCATGCATACTAGTGACACCATGCTCGGAAATACCGCATGGAACGATGCCACTGAAATGCGATAGATCTGGGTTAACGTTGATTGCTATGCCGTGATACGTCACCCATTTACGAATGCGCACACCAATCGCAGCAATTTTATTCTCCGCGCCATCTGCACCAACAACCCATATGCCAACGCGCCCGTCCCTGCGCTCGCCTTTAATACCGAACTCCGCCAAGGTGAGTATTATCCATTCCTCTAATAACCAAACATATTTACGCAAATCTGGCTTAGCGTTCTGGCGCTCTTTCAAATCAAGCATAACATAGGCAACGCGCTGACCCGGCCCATGATATGTATGCTCGCCGCCCCTGCCCGTCTTATATACAGGAAAACGATCATCCAGTAGATCACCGTCTTTAGCACTCGTCCCCGCAGTATAAAGCGGTGAATGCTCCAGCAACCAAATCATCTCATCGGCGTCATCATTACGAATATCAGCAACGCGTTTCTCCATTGCATCAACAGCGGCATCATACCCAACAACTTGCTCTTTTTCTATCTTCCACTCAATCATTCAATTGTTATAACCCACCCCCTTTAAAAGTCACCCTTTTTTGCTTTTACTGCGTTACGAGGTAAAAAACTAACGTCATAAAATATAGAATAAATGCTATTTTATACTGCACTGCAACGCGTTATCCCTCTTGCCCTAGAGCATATGATTTGTTATGCATTTTGACTGCCAAAAACTATGCGGTCGTGGCGGAATGGTAGACGCGCAGCGTTGAGGTCGCTGTGGGATTAAGTTCCCGTGGAAGTTCGAGTCTTCTCGACCGCACCAGTTTTCGTTGGCAAACGAGAGTGAGCCTAAGAAAAGTGAGCGTGCCATTTACGGTGCACCATTTTCGCCTAGCGAGAATGTTAATAGTTAAAACGCGGAATTATCCGCGAGCATTCAGTCGAATGCTTGATAGTTAAAAAGCGCAGCGTTTGCTGCGAGCATTCAGTCGAATGCATAGAATATTTGTAATAGTTAAAATCATAGGATGATAAAAACCATGGATAACAAGACAAAGAAGCAAGAAGAAGAAGCTGCATTTAGAGAATGTGCGTTAAAATACCACAAAGAGCCAACCCCTGGTAAAGTCGCTATCCGCGCAACTACTGCAATGGCAACTCAACGTGACTTAGCACTTGCTTACTCCCCTGGTGTTGCGGCGCCTTGTGAGGAAATTTTCAAAGATCCTGCAACTTCCTATGACTACACATCACGCGGAAACGTGGTTGCGGTTATCTCTAACGGTACAGCAGTTCTTGGCCTTGGTAACCTTGGCGCGCTTGCATCCAAGCCAGTTATGGAAGGTAAAGCTGTCCTATTCAAAAAATTCGCAAACATAGATTCCATTGATATTGAAGTTGATGAGACTGATGTTGATAAACTTGTTGAAACTATCGCCTCACTTGAGCCATCATTCGGTGGTATCAATCTCGAAGATTTCAAAGCTCCTGAGTGTTTCGAACTAGAACGCCGCCTTAAAGAGCGCATGGGCATACCTGTATTCCATGATGATCAACATGGTACAGCGATTATCGTTACAACTGCTTTCACAAACTGGATACATTATTCTGGCCGTAAAATGGAAGATATCCGCCTAGTTGCTTCTGGCGCTGGCGCATCTGCAATTGCTTGCCTGACATTACTTGTTCACGCAGGACTTAAGCGCGAGAACATCATAGTAACTGACCGTAACGGCGTAGTATATGAAGGCCGCGAAGAAGGCATGGATCCACAAAAAGCCGCCTTTGCATCAAAAACAAATGCGCGTACATTTGATGATGCAATTAAAGGCGCAGACGTGTTCCTTGGACTTTCTGGCCCAGGCGTTATGAGCAAAGAACAAGTTAAAACTATGGCCGATGCGCCGCTAGTTATGGCTCTTGCTAACCCTACTCCAGAAATTATGCCCGAGGATGTTTACGAAGTTAAACCTGACGCTATTGTTTGTACTGGACGCTCTGATTATACAAACCAAGTTAATAACGTTTTATGTTTCCCATTCATTTTCCGTGGCGCGCTAGATGTTGGCGCAACGACCATCAATGAAGACATGAAACTTGCCTGCGTTGACGCGCTTGCCGCACTTGCCCGTAAAGAAGTAACCGCCGAAGTTGCATCAGTTTATTCAGATGAAAACCTTACATTTGGCCGTGATTACCTTATTCCAAAACCATTCGACCCACGTTTGATCGTAGACTTGCCAATTGCCGTTGCTAAAGCTGCAATGAAAAGCGGTGTAGCAACACGTCCAATCGAAGATTTCGATGCATATGAACATAAATTACAACAATATTTCTTCCGCTCCCAACTTGTTATGCGCCCCGTATATTTGCGCGCAAAAGAAGAGCCAAAGCGCGTAGTTTATTGTGAAGGCGAAGAAGAACGCGTTTTACAAGCTGTTCAAACTATTCTAGATGAAAAAGTTGCTAAACCAATCCTAATCGGCCGTAAATCCGTTATTGATGAGCGTATTAAACGCCTTGGCTTGCGCATGAAATCTGGTGACGACTTTGAAGTCACTGATCCGCAAGAAGATGTGCGCTATCATGATTACTGGAAAACTTACCACGAGCTTACAGAGCGCAAAGGTATATCACCAGAAGATGCAAAAACGATCGTCCGTACAGAAGCCACAGCAATTGGCGCATTGATGGTTCACAAAAAAGAAGCTGATGCCGTTATTTGTGGTATCCAAGGAAACTTCCACAGACACTTAAGGTACATAAACGACATAATTGGCATGAAAGAAGGCGTTGAAACTCCAGCGGCTCTTAGCCCATTACTACTAAACCGCGGAACATATTTCTTCTGTGATACACAAATCAACACAAACCCAACAGTTGAACAAATTTCAGAGATGACATTACTCGCCGCTGAAGAAGTTCGTCGTTTTGGTATCGTGCCAAAAGTTGCAATGCTTTCTCATTCAAACTTTGGTGCTCGTGATGGCAAGTCTGCAAGTAAAATGCGCGCAGCCTATGAAGATATCCGCCGCCGTGACCCAGAACTTGAAATAGATGGAGAAATGCAGGCAGATACAGCTCTATCAGAGACAATCCGTCATGAAATAATGCCTAATTCAAGACTGGAAGGGCAAGCTAATTTGTTTATTATGCCCAATGTTGAAGCCGCAAATATAGCGTTCAACATGGTGAAAACCTTCTCGGAAGGTGTTAGCATCGGGCCAATGTTGCTTGGCGCAGCAAGTCCTGCTCATATCTTAACGCCAACAACTTCTGCTCGTGGCATAATGAATATATCTGCTATCGCTTCTGTAAGTGCACAGATCATTGAAAAAGATACGATAGATAATGTTACGCACCGACTTGTAAAAACGGCATAATAAAACTCCATTGTCATACCCGCGGCGTAAGCAAGGCTTAGGCTAAAACTGCGGATATCCATTTATTACCCATTGGGTGCAAAATACAGCAGCTTTGCTGCTGACATATGGATCCCCTTAGTATATATTTGGTTAGAGCCAAATCAAGGGGATGACGGTAATAGATAACTATAGTCACATGAGTT
>DAOWDF010000104.1 GCA_030639165.1 Alphaproteobacteria bacterium | reverse complement strand
CCACATGCGCAAGAACGCCTAAAGCCAGACCCAGCGCGCTACAAATACCCACTTTACGGCCATAGGCCATTGAATTACGAACCGCCACAACAAATGCAGGCCCTGGTGACATGCTCGCCGCCAACTGAACTGATGCAAATAATATCCAAGCTAAAAATAATTCCATCTTACACTTACCTATCTAAATAATAATTACTCATCAGACTTTACTTCACTGGGATAGAAAACCCCGCGTACACGGCCACTATCCTTACTACTACCATTGGTCGAAACACTAGCGCCGCCAATAATTTTACTTACATTTGTATTCAAATTAACCTGTGCAACCTTGCCTTCCAGCACATTATTACCGCGCTTGATTTTAACATTATCATGCAGCTCAGCAACATTGCTCGCAGCCTTATATATCGCGCGACCACCTGTCAAAACCTCGTCAGGCGTAGTAATAACTACATTACCAATGGCCTCCATAGACTCTAATACTCGCTTACCAGACTTATCTTCAGTGAATATTGCTGTGATCTTATCAGCCTTAAGCTTATCATCCCCGCGCACAGCCTCAGCATTTCCGAGCGCCTCTAAACGCCCGTCATTAACCCAATACTGAAACTTATCACGCGCGCGCACCGTCTGCCCATCAGATACAAGGCGCAAACGCTTACCCGTCATAACGGCGTAACCCTTAGCAACATCATACACTGCCTTATCGCCATAAGCCTTACTCTCAGCAGAGGTAATACTTACATTACCCTCCGCAAGCATCTCATAAATATCAATACCACCCTCTGCGCCATCACGATATTTAGCAGTAAGCTCAGCAGCCACTAAGGTTGTACCACCCTGCACAGCGCGCACGTTCTTAACTGCCTTGAAATATAACTCATTCCTGTGCCACTCCAAAGTTTCATCCGCCGTGATCTCCAATGGCTCACTACCACCAAGCTCAACACCAGACTGAGCCTGCACCTTCGGTATAAAAATCACACAAACACAAAAGACAACTAATAAACACCTAAACATAATCACTTACCTCCTAATATAAGTTTTGCGGGGCCTGTGAAAATGACCTCTCCAGTTGCACCATTAGCGCGCACACCCTTCGCATCTATTGATATATCTGGCCCTATTGCCTCAACATCAAAATCAGACCACGCGAAATCCTTACCTAAATCAATATGCGCCTCTTGGGTTTTTAAGGCATAGCCCCCGCTATGCTCTACATGAACGCCGCCACGCAGAAAGAAACGCTCTGTATCTTGCCGATAAGCACCTGCATCAGCTCGCACTTTTATAACAACACCATTATTCATGTTCATAGTGCCAACAGGACGCTCTAACATTATAAGGTCCTTATTCTTCTCCCCCTGTACAGCGCGATCAGCAGTTATCTTGTAAGGTTGCTGCTTCTTATCCATACTTTCAAATGTAGGGTTAAGCAGCTCATTCTTAACAATATCCTGCTCACTATGCATTCCTGAGCTATCATCTTCCACAAATATAGCGAGCTTCTCATTCATACCAGCGCGAATAAATAAGACAGCCACAACCACCATAGCAGCCAATGGCAAGACAAGACGCATAATGCGCACGAACTTAGAATACCCCAAACTAACCGAAGAGCGCCTAGCACGAGCGGTAAGCCGCCTAGCACGAGCGTCTGCTAATCCATCCAAATTTACTTTATTATTACTCATTATTAACAACTATAGGTCAGGCAATGCCAGCTTGCAAACAATCTTGCAAACGTATCATTCCAGAAACTTTGCCATCACCAGTCACAATTAAGCTGGTAATGTAATTTCCTTGGCGCTTCGTCATTATATCCAAAGCCTCAACAGCCAGAGCATCTTGCGAAATAGTCATGGGATCAGAGGTCATGATATCAACCACAGGCTTTTGTAGCAGGTCAGGCGACATATGGCGCTTCAAGTCACCATCCGTAACAATCCCAAGCATATCCTTACCATCAAACACTAGAACCGCGCCCAAATTCTTCCCCGTAAGCACAAGCAAAGCCTCTGACATCAGGGCATCTTTAGAGACAATTGGTAAATCATCACCTGCCACCATAAGCTCGGATACCTTCATCAGCTTTTGCCCTAATTTACCACCAGGATGAAAGACTTTATACTGATCTGGAGTAAGCCCCATACGTTTAAGCAAAGCAACAGCCAGCGCATCACCATAAGCTATCATCATAGTAGTCGAAGTCGTAGGAGCAAGGCCATTCGGACAAACCTCACCAACCTTAGGCATAAGCAGCTTGATATCCGCGTGATTAGCCAATGTTGAGTTTTCATTGCCAGTCATCGCGATCAGCGTAATGTTATAACGGCGCGTATAATGAATAAGGTCAGATAGCTCGGAATTTTCACCAGAGTTAGACAGCATAATTACAACATCATACTCTGTAATCATCCCCATATCACCATGGCTAGCTTCACCAGGATGAACGAAAAATGCAGGCGTGCCCGTAGATGATAAGGTTGCCGCAATCTTTCGCGCCACATGCCCGCTTTTACCAATGCCTGCAACGATCAAGCGACCCGTACCTTGACCAACTTGTTTCATTTTATGCACAGATTCTACCGCCCGATGAAACTCACCATCAACAACAGACGCAAGCGTCTCAAGAGCTTTTGCCTCTTCCATCAATACGTGAACCGCACAATCTATATCTTTTTGCGAATTAGAATTATCAGCCAAAATCTTTTACCTTTTCATTAATATACTTAAGTTCTCTATATGCAAATGAGGCGAAGCGTATCATTCATACGTGAGACGAAATTTAACGACGGCCACAGTTGAATATAGTGAACTTAGTGTGCGAAGATATCCTCTTCTGCCCAACCACTTAAATCAAGATCAACGCGCGTTGCCATAAAATCAAAACAATTTTGCGCCAATTCAGTGCGCCCCTCGCGCTCCAACATAACATCAAGCCGCGCCTTTAACTTATGCAAATAATAAACGTCACTAGCAGCATAATTTAACTGCTCGGTAGATAATTCGGCGGCGCCCCAATCAGATGATTGATATTGCTTACTTATATCAATGCCCAGAACTTCACGGCATAAATTCTTCAAACCATGCTTATCCGTATAGGTACGCACCAATCTTGATGCAATTTTCGTGCAATAAATATTGGGACAATCTACCTCTAGGTATTTTTTCATTATCGCAACATCAAAACGCGCGAAATGAAAAAGTTTCTTTACATCAGGGTTTGCTACTAGCCTTTTCAAATTCGGGGCATCATATGAACTATCAAGCATCTGCACTAAATGAGCATTTCCATCACCACATGAAAGCTGAACTAAACATAACCTATCACGATCGGGCTTAAGACCCATAGTTTCAGTGTCAATTGCGACAACATCACCCAAATCAACATCATCAGGTAAATCATTTTTATGCAGTGTAATACTCATTGTAACATCCTTATAATTAAGCAGAAAACTATTCATCTTATCTGAATTAAACTGCCAAATAAAGGCCAACATAAATAGTTTAGAGAAATATTAGTATTTTTTTAATAGTTTTTTTGGCATTATGTTAGAAGCCTGAGTCCTATAGCCTTGTAATTTAATAATATATAAAGATACCAAAGAAAGCATTACAATGAAAATCCTGATTATAGATAGCAGAAATCTTATATCACAGCTTATTAGTAATCGCCTTGAGCCATTAGGTCATAAAATAACTATAGAGCCAAATAAAAATGACGCTACAGAACTGATGACATCAGAAAGTTTTGATGTAGTATTTATTGATCCGTCACCACTAACCAGCGCACGCGCACCAATAATCAATTTAAGGCTAGCTACAGGGCATTACCCTTATATAATACAAATGGGCAATAACCTAAAACAAAAAGAAGCCATAGAATCTGGTGCAAATGATCGCCTGAAAAAACCAATTAATAATGATAAACTCGATGATATAATAGATAACGCAAAATATCTAATATCACTAATAAAACAAATCGGTGATGACAGCGAAGATTTTCCAAGTGCTGGTGGAATAATTGCCAAATCAGCATTTAATCAATTATTTCTTTCCGCCATTGATCGTGCAGATAGATATGGTGAACGTTCATTTATAGTTTTCATCAGCATAACAAATTATAGCCATATTTATGAAATAGAGGGCCCAGCTGCAGCAAACTACACAGTTGCCAAGCTATCAAATCACCTTGTTAGACTACGCCGACAATCTGATATAATTGCCCAAACAAAAGCAAATGAATTTGCATTGTTGCTCCAAAGACCAATCTACGAAACCGAACCAAATGATGCAGCAAATCGTTTTGCGGAAGCTATTCATAACTTCGATGATTTATTCAAATCAGACGGAGTCTCCCCAGAAGCAAATATAAAATTAATTGACCTTCCAGTAGGATCACACATCATTGAACACAACATCACAAAATAGCGAATTGAACCACATTTTATAAATACGCAACAACTCGTATCACAAGTCAAATAGTGCGCCTGGGATGGCGTTACTACACCAGCATATTTTCCTATACATACTCCCTTGCTAGCTGTGGATAAAAAGATTACTATGCTTGTAAATAATCATATAATATTCACCATATACCGTCATGGAAACCGATGCAGTTCAGAGCTTCTAGAGCAAAAAACATATCGCTATTGCTTACACTTATTGGCGCTTTTGCCTACTGTCTTCCTATGCGCAAACCATATTTAAAGAACAGCGCGTCCTATATATCGCTAGCTATTGTGAAAAATTATATATCAACCCCCAATAAAAACCGCCTACTCAGTGCCAGTGAAGTATATGCGTCAAATTTGATCCTTGAACCAAGAATTAATGCGTCGAAAGTCATATCATTTTTGGCGCAGCTCACTTCAAGGAAAAAATCATATTATTGTGAGGGAGCGCATCTTTCATGACCCCCAACCATACAAATTATAAAACAAATTTACCGCATATGATTAAGCGCAAAAAAGCTATGATCTTAGGAATTACATTACTGGGATTATCATCAACTGCTCTAATATTGCAAAACACCAAGCCAACCTATAGCGCAACAACACAATTAATTTTTAGCGGTAAAGATGCAGCATTCATTAAAACTCAAACCGCGTTTATTGGATCTAATAATATTGCCAAATACGTAATCAAGAAACTAAAT
>DAOWDF010000214.1 GCA_030639165.1 Alphaproteobacteria bacterium | reverse complement strand
GTAACTGGAGCAACTACAGCTTCTGTTGCTGCTTCAACCTCTGGCGTTACCTCTAATACTGCCTCAACCTCTGGCACTACAGCAGTTTCTGCTGGTAAAGCCTCATCTACGACAGGAGATTCTACCTCTGTTACAGGAGTCTCTGTAGCAACAGGAGCCTCTACTTCTGCGGTCGCTTCTGGCACAGAATCTTGAACAGGTGGAGTATATGTAACACCACTAGGTGCACTTACATCATCAATAACAGGAGCTTCCACCTCTGTTATATCAACATCCTTAAGTATATCCTGATTAGCCTTGCTATGACTACCGGCTAAAACACCAAGTGTCAGTGATGTAAGAAAAAAACCTGCTGCACAAAAACCTGTCATCTTGGTAAGGGCATTTGCCGTACCTTTTGCAGAGGCTAAACCACCAAGCCCACCGCCTTGACTTCCGCCAATGCCAAGCCCGCCACCTTCAGAGCGTTGCAACAACACTAAGCCAATAATTGCTAGTGCTAAAATAAGGTGAATTACAAGAATAACTGATTCCATAATTTTAAATACTCTTCTATTCTATAAAATATGTTTGATTTTGCGTGACTATAAAGTTAATTATCGCCCGCAGCAAGAGCAATTTCGATAAATTGTTGCGCATCAAGACTAGCGCCACCAATAAGACCGCCATCAACATTAGGTGTCGCAAGCAATTCCCTTGCATTTGCTGGCTTCATCGAACCACCATATAATATACGCACATCATTATAACCCGCAACTTTGCCATCCAATTCCGAACGAATGAAGCTATGCATTTCCGCCACGTCCGCGCTATTTGCTGTTTTACCAGTGCCGATTGCCCAAACAGGCTCATAAGCAACAACTGTATTTTGGGAGCTAGCACCTTCCGGCAATGACTGCGCCAATTGCTCGCCGACAACTTCCTGCGCCCTACCAGCTTCGCGCTGCTCCAACGTTTCACCAATACAAACAATAGAGATTAGCCCAGACTTATTAGCCGCCGATGCTTTACGCGCCACAAGATCGCTGCTCTCGCCATGATATTGCCTGCGCTCAGAATGCCCTAATATAACATAGCTACAGCCAGCATCCTTAATCATAGAAGGTGAAATTTCTCCAGTATAAGCACCGCTCTCATGCTCAGAGCAATCCTGCGCACCCAACAAAACATTACTATCTATAAGTGATACATATATAGATGGCGGGCAAATCAAAATATCGGCATTATCTCCAGCAGACGGATTCTCCTGCAATTTAGCAGCCACGGCACAAGCCAGCTCAACACTACCATTCATCTTCCAATTACCAGCAATTAGTTTCTTCATTTGCGATTCCCTTTAATTTAATCACTGTAAACTACAGCCACTAATGATAGAAATCAATATTTCCAGTTGATTTTATATTTGAGCGCTTGCCCTGCCCATTATCGCTGCTTATAGTGCTTTATCATAAATCAATTTTAAGTATTGGGATAAAATTACTATGGTTATGCAAGCTATGAGCAACTCTAGAGCCAGCGGCTTTATGAAATTCTTTATATTTACACTTCTTGGCCTTGCTGTAGGTGGACTTGCGTTAAGCGGCTCTTTCAATACAGGCAACGTTGGAAGTAACGATGTTGCAAAGATCGATGGTAAAGTACTCGGCATACAAGAATTTGATCGTGCATTACGCCTCAGCCTTTCCCGCTATCAGATATCACCGCAAAAAGCATATGAAATTGGCATTACTGAGGAAATACTTACATCTGAAATAAGATCATACCTACTGCTTAACGAAGCAGAAAATCTAGGCATAGAAATTGGAAAAGACGAACTAGCAGCGCGTATTGCTAGGGTTGTCAAACCAAACGCACTAGATGGCGAAACCCTACAGGAAGCTTTAGATCGCTTACTAAGTGCCCAAGGCCTTAGCGAGAAAGCTTTTGTAAACAGCATTAAAAAAGAAGTATCTGCCGACCTAATAATAGAATCAATAAAGGTAGGATTCTCACCTTCCAACGATTTACTTGCCAAGGATCTATACCTATTCCAAAGGCAAACTCGCGATATAGAACTGATACTGTTCCCTGACAACGAAATCAGCACAATAAAGCCAGCGACAAACGAACAGCTAACACACCTATATAACGCCACTAAATCTATAAATTATAAAATACCTGAATATCGCAGTATTAACGCAGCTATATTTGATATGTCAGAAATCAAAGTAGAATTCACTGTCACTGACGAAGAAGTAAAAGCTGCCTACGAAGACAGCCTTGAGAGCTTCGCCGTCGGAGAGCGTTTAGTATTATCCCAAACAATAATACAAGATAAGCAACAAGCAGATGATATCTACGCACTAACAATTAACGGCGAAGACCTAAAAACCGCTATTAATGCTATAATGGGCGAAGAAGCCACCTACATAGAAAATGTTGATTTTGAAGTTAGCAGAATGCTTCCAGCGTTAAATGAAGCACTAGATAGCCGTGAAATTGGCAAAACAGTTCCACCAGTAAAAACGACATTAGGCTATCATGTTGTTAAACTTGATGAGATATTACCCCCAACTACGAAAGCCTTTAAATCCGTTGCCAGCGAAATAAAAACTGAGCTATTGGAAGCCCAAAAGTCAGATCACCTTTATGAAATTGCTACAAAATTTGATGATCTGGTAAATGATGGCGTTGCATTTGAAGAGATAGCAAAAGAGATTGACCTATCACTTTCTACAATAGACTTTATTGACGCTAAAGGTTTAAATAAAGAATCGAAAGACGGACTTGAAACATTCGACGAAGCTAGCAAGTCTGAAATATTAACCTCAATATTCGAACTTGATGAGGAAGAAGCCCCCGCTATCATGCTGGAACTAGGTAACAAACTTATTGCCCTATCCATTAAAGAGATACAAACCCCAACATTCAAACCATTTGAAGCAGTTGAAATTGAGCTTGCTAATCAATTTATGGATGATCAAAGACGCGCCGAAAACAGAGCTCAAATGCAGACATATCTTGCTGAGATGAGTACTGGCGGATCAACATTTGAAGGCATAGCATCTGATAATAATAAATCAGTACAAAAAATTGCTAAAATAGCTCTTTCAGGAACTATTCAAGAGCCTCTAGATGAAAGCTCTCGCCCAACAATTTTCAAAGGCAAGCTCGGTGAATATAACGTATTAAACCTTGAAGGTGGCTCAGCTCTTATCAAAATATCAGGCTACGACTTCCCTGAAATAAATGATGAAAACCTTAAGGAAATTGAGGATATCAAAGGGCAACTTGTAGAAGAAACAAAAGAAGCAGCCATATTGATGTATCTACAAACGCTAAATAAAAAATACCCTACGACCGTAAATAGACGCTTGCTTGATCGCGCCTATGGTGAGCAAGAAGTGAACTAATTGGCACGAACATGACCACTAATACATCACTGGATAATTTCAACGAGAACTTCGCGGAAAGCAAAAGCCAGCTACTATGGCGCTGGATATCTGCCGACCTTGAAACACCTGTTTCCGCATATTTAAAACTATGCGGCAATCAACCATACTCATTCCTGCTGGAATCAGTTGAGGGCGGAGCGACGCTAGGACGCTATTCAATTATAGGCACTAACCCTGACTTTCTGTGGAAATGCACCAAAGGCGGCAATGTCGCCATACGGCACAATAAAGATGAGTGGATCGCACAAGATGTCTGCGCAAAAACATCATTAAAAGAACATATTAGGCAAAGCTCTATTGATATAGTGCCCGAAGGCCTGCCTCCAATGTGCGAGCTAGGGCTATTCGGCTATATCGGCTATGATATGGTGCGTATCAACGAGGATATCCCCGATAATAACTCCGATGATTTAAAAATACCCGACAGCATCCTAACCCGCCCGACAATGCTCGCAATATTCGACAATGTAAAAAACATGATCTGCGTTGCAACGCCTGTTTATACTCATGCTGGCAATACAGATATTAACGCCGATACCACATATCATGACGCAAACGCCCGCATTGAAAATGCTCTAAAATTATTAAACCAGCCACTTGACCGCAAGTTACTGGAGCATAAAACCGCGCTAAAAAGCGGCGCTGAGATAATATCCAACACACCAAAAGAAGACTATAAAGCCGCCGTTTCCAAGGCCGTAGAATATATAAATGCTGGCGAGATATTTCAGGTCGTCCCCTCACAACGCTTTTCAGTTGATTTCGACCTGCCCTCGTTTGAGCTATACCGCTCCCTACGCAGCGTAAATCCATCACCATTCCTATTCCACCTATCATTCGAAGGGTTCTCCCTTGTAGGATCAAGCCCAGAAATATTGGTGCGCGTACGCGATCAAACCGTGACAATCCGCCCAATTGCAGGCACAGGAAAACGCGGCAAAAACGCAAGCGAAGACATAGCCTTAGCCGAAGATTTACTCGCCGATCCTAAAGAACGCGCAGAGCATTTAATGCTCCTCGATTTAGGTCGCAACGATGTTGGCCGCGTCGCCGAAATCGGCAGCGTCAATGTCACCTCTCAATTCCAAATAGAATTATACTCCCACGTC
>DAOWDF010000089.1 GCA_030639165.1 Alphaproteobacteria bacterium | reverse complement strand
CGTAATGACCCTAAAGTTCTAGTTGTAGCACCAATGTCTGGACACTATGCAACCCTATTAAGAGGCACAGTAGAAGCCCTATTGCCGCATCACGATGTTTACATTACCGATTGGGAGGATGCGCGCCAAATCCCTACCGAAGATGGGGGGTTTAGCCTTGATGATTATATTACATATATCAGGGATTTCCTTAGCCTTTTAGGGCCAGAAACACATGTTATCGCCGTATGTCAGCCAGCCGTTCCTGTATTAGCCGCCATTGCATTGATGGCTAGTGATAATGATCCGAATCAGCCGCTAACAATGACTCTAATGGGCGGGCCTATTGATACAAGAGTATCAAAAACCGAAGTAACAGAGCTTGCTGAAAAACGCCCTCTTAGTTGGTTTGAGGATAATGTATTATATGATGTACCTTTTAATTATGAGGGAGCAAATCGTAGAGTTTACCCAGGATTTTTACAATTATCAGGTTTTATGTCTATGAATTTAGAGACTCATGTTGGCTCTCACGCAGATTTTTACCAGCATTTAATTAACGGTGATGATGATTCTGTAGAAAAACACAAAAAATTCTATAATGAGTACTTATCAGTTATGGATATCCCTGAGGAATTCTACCTACAAACAATAGAGGAGGTTTTCCAAAAGCATTCCCTACCTCGTGGTAAAATGAAATGGCGTAACCCATTAACTGGAAAACTTGTTGATGTACGCCCACAGGATATAAAGCATACTGCCCTACTCACCGTAGAGGGAGAACTGGATGATATATCCGCGCGTGGACAGACAACTGCAGCGCACTCAATTTGCTATTCATTACCACAATACAAACAATTCCATCATTTTCAGGAAAAATGTGGCCACTATGGAATATTCAATGGAGGGCGCTGGCGTAATCAGATATCGCCAAGGTTGCGTAATTTTATAAGAAAATTTGATACAGATAAAGATGCTATCCCTGAAATTGATTTGCAGAAAACACCTGACCTTGCGCCTAAAAAATACAATCAAGACTTACATGGCATTGTTGCTGTTAGGCGCTGGCTAAAAGAATATCAGCCTGAGAACTATAAGAATACAAAGATAACCAGCCTAAAACCTTCGCCTAAAGTTAAGGCTCTATCTACGGCAAAGCCTAAAGCAAGCTCAACTGCAAATCTTAAACTTGTTCCCCCGACAAAGCCTGTAGTAAAGCCTAAAATCTTAATTACAGCAGAATTAGTTGAGAAGCCTACAGAAAAAACTCAAAAGAAGAAAACAGAGAAAGCTTCTACTAAACCTAAGAAGACTGCTTCTACTAAACCTAAGAAGACCGCTTCTACTAAATCAAAGCCTAAGACCAATACGACTCCAAAGACGAAAAAGAAGAAAACTACGGTTAAAGCGTAAGTAATGATTGAAGATCTAGTCACAGTAAAGCGCAGTAAACGGGCAAAACGTGTTGCCTTGCGCCTTGATCCAGTGGAGCGCGTTGTTAATCTGGTTGTACCAGAAAAGATGTCACTTAAAAAAGCCTATTTTTTTGCTCGGGAGCATGAGGAATGGGTCAGGGAGACATTAGAAAAACTGCCGCCCCCAATTGCTTTTACTGATGGTGAAAAACTACCAGTTTTTGGCGATATGGTAACAATAAAGATAAACCACAACCCAGAACTTAAGCGCACCACATTAAAGCAGTATGATGATATTTTACAGGTTAATAGCTACCAGATTGATGCTTCTAGTCGTATAACCACGCATTTGAAAAAAATTGCGCGCGCAGGTCTTGCCGATATGGCTAATGAAAAGGCCCATATTATCAATAAAAAAATATCCTCGGTTAGCGTACGAGATACTAAAAGTCGTTGGGGAAGTTGCTCTCAAGACGGAAGAATTTCTTTCTCATGGCGACTAATATTTGCGCCTTATGATTCTATTGACTATGTGGTTGCGCATGAAATAGCGCATTTAGTTCATATGGATCATAGTAAGGATTTTTGGGCGCTCTGCCGCTCACTATCGTGTAATTATGTTGAGGGGAAATATTGGATGCAAAATCATGGTAATGAGCTTATGCGGTATGGTAAGGGGTAGAAATCTATTGCTATTTATTGCTAATTTGGGGGAGCAAGAGAATATGAAACAGAGTGTTGCTCCTCTAGCTCAGGTATTTCTTCGCCACATGTATAGGCCATAAAAGCTAAAGCTAGTGCGCAAATATTTTTATTCAAACCATTAAATTTTTTATTCATTATTACTACCCATATAGTTAATATGAATAGATAATAGCATAAGGGTTACTTTTTATGCAAACTTGGGTATAGTGTCAGATATGTGGATTAAATAGTATCCAGCTGGACTTATATTATGAGGGCTATCTAAGCCGCCATCTTTCTATATTCCATTATACGACGCTCCATCTCTGGGCGGAAATGCTTAATTAGACCTTGGACTGGCCAAGCAGCAGCATCACCAAGCGCGCAAATAGTATGCCCCTCAATCTCTTTGGTAACTTCAAATAATTGATCAATTTCTTCAACAGTTGCATTACCCTGCACCATACGCTTCATCATACGCCAGACCCAGCCAGTACCTTCACGGCACGGTGTGCACTGCCCGCAGCTCTCATGCATATAGAAATGTGATAAATTACAAATGGCCTGAACAATATCTGTTGATTTATCCATGACAATTATTCCAGCAGTCCCAAGGCCAGTGCCAACTTCCCTAAGAGAATCAAAATCCATGCGGATTGTGTTGCAGATATCTTTAGGCAACATCGGCGTTGATGACCCACCTGGTATAATCGCTAGCAAGTTATTCCAGCCACCGCGAACACCGCCACAATGTTTTTCGATGAGCTCTTTTAGTGGTATGCCCATCTCTTCCTCTACATTACAAGGGTTTTCAACATGGCCAGAAATACAAAATAGTTTAGTTCCTGTATTTTTATCATCACTGCCAAGGCCAGCAAACCAAGCTCCACCACGGCGCATAATTGTTGGCACAACGGCAATAGTCTCAACATTATTGACCGTCGTTGGACAAGAATAAAGCCCCGCCATCGCAGGAAATGGCGGCTTGTTACGTGGCTGCCCCTTTTTACCTTCGATAGACTCGATTAGCGCGGTTTCTTCGCCGCAGATATATGCTCCACCACCACGATGGACGATAATATCAAAATCCCAGCCTGAACCAGCGGCATTCTTACCTAAAAGCCCTGCATCATAGGCTTCATGGATAGCTTTCCATAGGTTAGAGCTTTCATTGTAGAACTCACCGCGCACATAGATATATGCTGCATTCGCGCCCATAGCAAAACCTGCGATCAGCGCCCCCTCAATTAGCTTATGTGGATCATTACGCAAAATATCACGATCTTTACAAGTTCCTGGCTCGGATTCATCGGCATTAATAACAAGGTAATGCGGCCTGCCATCGCCCTTTTTAGGCATAAATGACCATTTTAAACCAGTTGGGAATCCTGCTCCACCGCGACCGCGAAGGCCAGAAGATTTCATTTCTTGAATAATCCACTCACGCCCATTTTTAAGAATGGCCTTTGTGTTATCCCAATCACCGCGCTTTTGGGCGCTTTTAAGAGAAAAACTTTCCCAGCCGTAAAGATTTGTGAATATTCTGTCTTTATCATCAAGCATTTAAGCCACCCCTGCCTTTTTAGCCTGTTCTTTTAAACATGTTGTTCCAGAGCAAGGCATCGAAGCCTTACGTCCAGTTTGAGAGCCTATAGTTGGCTTTAAGTCTTCTGATAAACGATCAAGAATTTGTGTCATACTATCGGCGGTTAGATCCTCATAATAGTCATCATTAATCTGCACCATAGGAGCATTCACACATGCACCAAGGCACTCAACTTCCATAAGGGAGAACTTACCATCTACGGTAGTTTCACCAACGCCAATGCCCAAATGCTCAGTTGTTGCCTTAATAATGCCTTCTGAACCGCGTAGCCAGCAAGGAGTTGTAGAGCAAAACTGCACAAGGTATTTACCAACTGGCGCGGTATTATACATTGAGTAAAAACTAGCTACCTCATAAACCTTAACTTTATGCATATCCAGAACTTTGGCCACATGATCCATAGCTGCGCGCGAAACCCAGCCACCATAAACGGGCGTAGATTTTGCGCCCTCTTCCGCCACTTGCCTTTGAACAAGGTCAAGCAATGGCATAACGGCTGATTGCTGCTTCCCCTCTGGATAGCGCGCAATAATTTCTTTTACAGATGTTTTGAACTTATCATTAAATTCAAAAATCTCTGGCTGATAATCAGCATCTAAATCAAAAACTTTTTTCATTTTATATCTCTAACTCGCTAACTAGCGGTCAATCTCCCCAAATACAATATCCAGAGATCCGATTATCGAAACAGTATCTGCTAGCTGATGCCCTTTGCTCATGAAATCAAGCGCCTGTAAATGCGCAAAACCCGGAGCGCGAATGCGGCAACGATACGGCTTATTTGTACCGTCGCTAACCAGATACACGCCAAACTCACCTTTTGGAGCTTCCACAGCAGTATAAGTCTCTCCCTTAGGAACATGGAAACCTTCAGTGTAAAGTTTGAAGTGGTGGATCATCGCTTCCATAGAATTTTTTATCTCTGCCCTAGGCGGTGGAGTAACCTTATAATCATCAGTGCGCACCGCGCCATCAGGCATATTAGCAAGACATTGTTTCATAATAGAGATTGACTGATACATTTCCTCTATACGAACTAGGTAACGCGCATAGCAATCGCCAGTATTACCTACGGGAATATCAAAATCCAATTCTTCATAAACTTCATAGGGCTGTGATTTTCTTAGATCCCAAGCAATGCCAGAACCACGCAGCATCGCACCAGTAAAGCCCCAATCCTGAGCCTCATCAGCAGTTACAACGCCTATATCAACTGTACGTTGCTTGAAGATACGGTTATCAGTAAGCAAGCCCTCAAGATCAGCTAAAAATTTGGGGTAATTCTCACACCATTCCAGCATATCCTCGGCTAAACCAGCTGGCATATCTTGTGATACGCCACCGGGGCGAAAATAGTTAGCATGCAGACGAGCGCCACAAACGCGCTCATAAAACTCCATGCCCTTCTCACGCTCTTCAAAGCCCCAAAGCGCAGGAGTAATAGCGCCAACATCCAGCGCAAAAGTCGTTATATTCAATATGTGGTTAAGTACACGGCCTAGCTCACAGAACAGCACGCGGATATATTGCGCACGGCGAGGTACGGTAACATCTAGCAGCTTCTCAATCCCCAGAGCAAATGCATGCTCCTGATTCATCGGGCAGACATAATCTAGGCGATCAAAATATGGAAGAGCTTGCGTATATGTCTTATACTCGATCAGTTTTTCAGTGCCCCGATGCAACAAGCCAATATGTGGATCAGCTCGCTCAACGATCTCACCTTCCATCTCAAGCACAAGGCGAAGCACACCATGAGCTGCGGGATGTTGTGGCCCAAAATTCATTGTAAATGGTTTAATCTGTGTTTCATCGCCGATCACCACATCAGGTGTATCAACTCTATCATTTAGAGGCATTTTTTGAATCCTCATCTTGTGGCTTATCGCAACCATGTTCAGGAATACAAGCCTTTTCATCGCCAGCGAGCTGTACGTTGGTAAGACCTTCCCATGGACTAAGGTAATCAAAGCTTCTGTAATCTTGAGCAAGTTTGACGGGTTCGTAAACAACGCGTTTTAACTCATCATCATATCTAAGCTCAACATAGCCACTTAGCGGAAAGTCTCTACGCTGTGGATGACCATCAAAGCCATAATCAGTTAAAATACGGCGCAGATCAGGGTTGCCAGCGAATAAAATGCCATACATATCCCACGCTTCACGTTCTAGCCAGCCAGCTGTGCTAAATACACTTGTGACACTGGGCATAATTTGATCTTCACTGACCGCAACTTTAATACGAGCGCGGTTATTTTGGCGCATTGAAAGCAAGCTATATACAACTTCAAAACGTACAGGGCGCCTTGGGTAATCAACGCCGCATAAATCAATTAGCGTTGTAAACTCACACTCACGATCATCGCGAAGGAATTGTACAACCTTAACAATATCATCAGGCATAGCATGAATAACTAATTCATCCTTCTCAAACTCATGGCTAATAACATAGCCTTCGAGCTTTTCCGAGATATACTCGGCTAAATCTACGAGGGAATCATCTGGCAATTCTTGTGTCCTCACGTTGAATTTTCTTTTGAAGCTGCATCAAGCCATAAATCATAGCCTCAGCAGTTGGCGGGCATCCCGGTATATAAATATCTACAGGAACAATACGGTCGCAACCACGAACGACGGAATATGAGTAATGGTAATAGCCACCGCCATTTGCGCAAGACCCCATAGAGATTACCCAACGTGGCTCTGGCATTTGATCATATACACGGCGAAGAGCTGGCGCCATCTTATTAGTGAGTGTACCTGCGACAATCATAACATCGGATTGGCGAGGTGATGGACGCGGAATAATTCCAAATCTATCAAGATCATAACGGCTCATATATGCGTGAATCATCTCAACAGCGCAACAAGCCAGACCAAATGTCATCGGCCAAAGCGAACCAGTGCGCGCCCAGTCAAACAGGGCGTCCGTAGAAGTTAGAACAAAACCTTTTTCATTCAATGTTTTTGACATTGCCTGCGGAACGATATCTTGCTCTATCGCAGGAGGAAATGGAGAATTACCCTCTAATGCATAATCTGGCGCATTAATAATTAATTTATCGTGGCTCATATAAAGATAACCCCTTTTGCTATTCCCATTCTAAGCCACCTTTTTTCCACTCGTAAATAAAGCCGATTGTTAATACGCCAAGGAAAAACATCATAGACCAGAAACCAAACGCGCCAATTTTACCTAGAGTAATTGCCCAAGGAAACAGGAATGCAATTTCAAGATCAAATATAATAAATAGCAATGTAACTAGATAAAAGCGAACATCAAACTTACCGCGCACATCAGAGAATGCATCGAAACCACATTCGTAGGCAGATAACTTTTCTGCATCGGGCTTGCGAACTCCAGCTAATATAGAGCCAGCAATCATAGCCACTGACATGGCGCTAGCTATAGCTATAAATACTAGGATTGGGAGATATTCGATTAATAATTCTTGTGGTGCCATGGGTTATACTCTTAAGGTGCGATTCCTACCTGAATTTTAACAGCTTATTACAGCCTTGAAAACACCCTTTACAAAATATAATATTGGTTTTTTCAAGTTAAAACCACAGACAATAAAAGATCTTAAATGGCGCGAGTGACGAGACTTGAACTCGCGGCCTCCGCCGTGACAGGGCGGCGCTCTAACCAACTGAGCTACACCCGCGCATCTAAGATGTGAAGTGTTATATCGCTAGCAACTACATACGTCAAGCATGATATTTATAAAAACAACAAAAAACTTCACTTAAATATTAATAGCGCTTTTATACGGCTCGTATTCCATACCCAGTGCCCTCGCTACAGGCTCATTCGTAACCTTGCCTGCGCATACATTAAGACCATTCATGAAATTAGCATCAGCCGCCAAAACCTCCTTCCAGCCCTTATCCGCAAGGCGAAGTGCATAAGGCAATACAGAATGATTTAGGGCAAGGGCAGAGCTAAGCGGCACTGCCCCCGGCATATTCGCAACACAATAATGAAGCACGCCATCAACGGCATATGTCGGATCTGCGTGCGTTGTTGCGTGGCTAGTTTCGAAACATCCGCCCTGATCAATTGCAATATCAACCATAACCGCGCCCTTCTTCATGGTAGGTAGCATATCGCGTGTTACCAATTTAGGAGCCTCCGCCCCCGGTATAAGGACAGCGCCAACAACCAGATCAGCGGTAGTTAGCGCTCGCTCTAGCGTATCAAGGTTAGAGTAAACAATATTTGCGCGTCCGTGGAAATACTCGTCCAAGAATCGCATACGTGCATTATTCCTCTCCAAGATCGTAACATTTGCACCTAAACCAGTTGCCATTTGCGCCGCGTGAAAGCCAGCTACTCCGCCACCTATAATAAGCACTTCACCGGGCTTAACCCCAGGAACCCCGCCAATTAACCGCCCTAGCCCACCCATGTGGGTTTGCAGATTAAATGCACCAACCTGCACGGATAGGCGCCCTGCAATTTCGCTCATCGGCTCTAATAGTGGAAGACCCTGCCCATTTACACCAGTCACGGTTTCGTATGCAATAGCAACACAACGCGAATCAATCAGTCCTTGAGCCTGCTCTTTATCGGCGGCCAAATGTAGGTAAGTGAATAAAATCTGACCATCGCGCAGCATTTTACATTCTTGCGGCTGCGGCTCCTTAACCTTGATAATCATATCTGCCTTGGCAAATATTTCTTGCG
>DAOWDF010000301.1 GCA_030639165.1 Alphaproteobacteria bacterium | reverse complement strand
CTTTGAAATCCAGTTTATGCATGAGAACATGCAATTAACAGATAAAATCACGCATGCCACATACGAAGAACAACGCTCCATTATAGAACAAGCGGATGAAGAAAACCGCAATATGAGCAATGAAGAAGAGCAAATTGTTATAGGCTATCAAGTTGCAGGGGCTAACTTATATAAAGCTGATGCTCGACATTATGGGCTAATAAGCCTTTTCGAGAACCCGAACATACATGATGACATCATTAATAAAATGCAGGCACAGCTTCAAGAATTACAGGCAGCTAATAATACGCCAGCTTACCAAGATGTCTACGCACCATGTATATGCCCTGACATTGCTTAACCTGCTAGTTTTTCTTCAATTGCGCTGAGCGCGTCATTAGCGGCGCCGCAGTCAGAGCCACCAGCTTGCGCCATATCGGGGCGACCGCCGCCGCCTTTGCCGCCGAGTTTAGCTGCTCCTACTTTTACCAAATCAACTGCGCTGATTTTATCGGTCAGATCATCGGTTACGCCAACAACTATAGAAGCTTTACCATCATTTGTTGAAATAAGCACAACTACTCCTGAGCCAAGCCTTGCCTTCAAATCATCAGCCATTGGCTTTAAGTCTTTTGGCGGAAAGCCATCAAGTACGCGGCCATCAAATTTCACGCCAGCGACTTCTTTAACTGCACTAGATGAGGAATCCGCGCTGGCTCCTCCGCCCATAGCAACTTCTTTACGGAGATCGGCAACTTGTTTTTCTAGGCTTTTCTTTTCTTTTGCTAATGATTTGACTTGGCTAGGCAAATCAGCGGAAGCAGATGTTTTCAGCACCGCAGCAATATCGCGCACAGTAATATCACGATCGTTCAAGTATTCCATTGCATTTGCAGCCGTCACAGCTTCAATACGGCGTATACCCGATGATAGCGCGCCCTCGGATATGATTTTGAGCAAGCCGATATCGCCCGTGCGCTTAACATGGGTACCACCGCAAAGCTCAATAGAGAATGGCGCGTCTGCACCGCCCATAGATACAACGCGCACCTCGTCATCGTATTTTTCGCCGAATAGAGCCATAGCCCCTGCCTCGCGGGCTTCATCAATGCCCATAAGGCGAGTTACTACTTGCGTGTTGGCGCGGATTTGCTCGTTGACCAATACTTCAACTTGCGCTAGATCGTCAGCGCTAACTGCATTTGGATGCGATATATCAAAACGCGTACGCTTATCATCTTGCAGTGATCCTTTTTGTGTAACATGGTCACCCAGAACTTTGCGCAATGCCTCATGCAGCAAGTGAGTGGCAGAGTGATTAGCCTCGATTGCTGCGCGGCGCGTAGTATCCACGCTCATCTTCACAGTAATGTTATCATTCCAAGGAAGACTACCTTTTAAAACTTTTCCTTCATGAATCCAAAGTTTTCCTGAAAATTTCTTTGTGTTCCAAACATTGAAGACACCCCCATCCCAAGTAATTTTTCCTGTATCTCCTACCTGACCACCACTTTCTGCATAAAATGGTGTTTGGTTTGTAACTATATAGCCTTCAGTTCCTTCTTCTAATAAATCAACTCTTCCTTCTTTTTGTCTTAAATACAGAACTTTTGCTTCAGCATCTGATTTATTATACCCCAGAAACTCTGTACCTCCATGCTCATCTACAACAAGAAACCAAGATTTATCTTGAACAGAATCGCCCGAGCCAGACCATGCAGCTCTAGCCTTGGCTTTTTGCTCGGCCATGGCTGTGTCAAACGCATCAGTATCAACTTCGATTTCTTTGGCGCGCAGTGCATCTTGCGTTAGATCAAGTGGGAATCCAAATGTATCATAGAGTTTGAATGCCGCCTCTCCAGAGAATTTTGCGCCCTCTTCCATTTTAGATGTTTCATCATCCAACATCTTAATGCCACGATCTAACATAGCCTTAAAGCGGTTTTCTTCGCTCTCTAATGTTTGTACAATCAAGCTCTGCGCTCTACCAAGCTCAGGATAGGCTTCGCCCATACTCGATAATAATGTCGGGAATAATTTGTGCATCAGCGGATCGCACGCGCCCAGCAAATGCGCATGACGCATTGCTCTACGCATGATACGGCGCAAAACATAGCCGCGCCCTTCATTGCTCGGCATTACGCCATCAGCCATAAGGAAAGAAACGGCGCGCATATGATCGGCGATTACCTTATGCGACGCCGCCATATCGCCATCAGGGGCTGCGCCCGTAAGGTCAGCAACATGGCCAATCAAATCCTGCATAATGTCGATATCGTAATTATTATTACTGCCCATAAGAGTAGCTACTATGCGCTCCAGCCCCATGCCAGTATCAACGCTTTGCGCTGGCAGGTCGATGCGGGTATCGGCGTCAATTTGCTCATATTGCATAAAGACATTGTTCCAGATCTCGATAAAGCGGTCGCCGTCTTCATCTTTAGAACCTGGGGGGCCACCCCAAATATGCTCGCCATGATCATAGAAAATCTCGGTACAAGGCCCGCAAGGCCCCGTATCACCCATGCGCCAGAAATTATCATCTGTGGCAATGCGGATAATCTTATGATCACCAAAGCCAGTGATTTTCTTCCAAATAGCGGCTGCTTCTTCATCAGATGAATGCACAGTCACGCATAGTTTCGCAGGATCAAGCGCGAAGTTCTTGGTTATCATTTCCCAAGCATAGCTAATGGCTTCTTCCTTGAAATAATCACCGAATGAGAAATTCCCCAGCATCTCAAAGAAAGTATGGTGGCGCGCAGTATAGCCTACATTTTCAAGATCGTTATGCTTACCGCCTGCCCGCACGCATTTCTGCGAAGTGGTGGCTCTGGTATAATCGCGTTTTTCCTTGCCAGTAAACACATCCTTGAACTGCACCATGCCCGCATTTACAAACATTAAAGTAGGATCATTATGCGGGACAAGCGAAGAGGAAGGCACGACTTCATGCCCGTTATCCTTAAAGAATCCTAAAAATTCGCTTCGTACATCATTAACAGTCTTGATTGTTGTCATCGCTTCACTCTATTCTTATTATTAGTTATGGAGGACTATTTATGGACGAATTTATTCCACTTGCCAATAGTTTAGCTGATATTGCCGGTGAAATTATCAGGAATTATTACCGCGCGCGCTTTGATGTTGAAACAAAGAGCGATGATAGCCCTGTAACCGAGGCCGATCGCGAGGTTGAGCGCTCCATGCGCAATATAATCGAAAAAGTGCGCCCTGATGATGGAATTATTGGCGAAGAGTTCGGATCAAAGGAAAGCAAAAGCGGGCTTACTTGGGTGCTTGATCCTATTGATGGAACAAAGTCTTTCATGATTGGCAGACCGACTTTCGGGACGTTAATTGCCCTATGTGAGGGTGATACTCCAAAGCTTGGGATTATTGACCAGCCAATATTAAAAGAACGCTGGCTTGGTATAGATGGCAAGCAAACCACTATGAATGGCAAAGCGGTAAAAACGCGCGCTTGCAAAAGCTTTGAAGATGCGAGGATAGGAGCTACAACGCCTGCAATGTTTCAAAAACTTGCTAGCTTTGGGCAGGCTTATGAAATATTTGAAACAGGGTCAAAAATGGTCTGGGGCGGAGATTGCTATATGTATGGCTTAATCGCTAGCGGATTTATGGACGCAGCCTTTGAAGAGAGCTTATCGCCCTATGATTTTGCTGCGCTTATCCCTGTGATTAATGGCGCGGGCGGTCATATATCTGACTGGCAGGGGGAGCCTCTAACACTTAAATCCAAGGGGCAAGTTATTGCTACCGGTGATAAGGATTTATGGCCTGTGCTTGAAAAGATGATTATCAAATCACCCTACTGAAGAGATGCTATACATTTTACCGCAACACTGGAGATTAACATAAAAGCTACATACACCATATTAACCGCTGTTATAATTATTTTAAGTTGTACTTTCCTTAGCGCAAAGGCTCATACAAATGAGCTCTCTTCCATACCATCATTTGTGTCAGAATATACTCAATATGATAATCTTAAAGTGGGAAGGACATATTATACTGGGTTTGAAGACATTG
>DAOWDF010000044.1 GCA_030639165.1 Alphaproteobacteria bacterium | reverse complement strand
TTTTAGCTCATCAATAATGATCATTGATTTTTCTTCTCGCATGGCTATGCGTTCATCGGGCGGTCTCCCCTTAATCTCGCGCTCAACATTATATAGCAAGCCAATGCGCTTTAATATTTCATGAGAATAAGGTGTTTTCGTGATCCTCATAGAACTTACGCCTGACATGCATGCGCCCAGCAAGCCGCCTCTATAATCTTTATTTCACCGCTAAGTTTATTAACTTTGTACAAAGCATTGTAGCCAGCGTAACCATCCGCTTGCAGTGTTCCACTATAGCCCTTTAGATGTTCTTTACGATCGGGGGCTGTAGCAATAAAATGCTGCAGGCTTGTTCTCGCTAGAATACCCACGATCATCACGCACATAAACCCAAAGCCGTCCTGTCTTTGTTTTACCTAGATCAGGGGTTAAAACAGGCACAGTTGTATCATCGCCATGCAATTTGTTTGATGACAAAACATCTTTGCGCAAAGCTACGGATAATGGTGATATCAGATCATCAATCTGGCGCACCCAGCCCACCATATCATCAAGCATAAGCTCTAATTGTTCTATTTGGGTATCTAGATTCTCTGAAGAACGGCCAAAACGATGGCGCTTTAGCGCAGCAAGTTGCGTTTGTAATGATAAAATAACCGCTTGCTGGTTCTTTATGATTTTCTGCAAAACTGCTGTATTATCTGGTAATGTTTGGCAAGCATTATTCATGAAGTTATTATAAATAATACCCTTGAAAAACCAAGTTAAACCTTATGTTTTAGCTACTAAAATGATGATTTATCCGTCCAAACAGGCCTGCGCCAATCTATGCCTTCGAGCAACATAGAAAGCTGCGCTTTTGTCAGGCATGCAGTGCCATTTTGTGTCACCGGCCACATAAAACGGCCACGTTCCAAGCGCTTGTAAAACAAACACATGCGCAAAGTAAAACATCGTTTTGTTTGCTTTTAAAAATAGAACAACGCGATGCGTTGCTTCTAACCATCCCACCATAATAATTTTATACGATCAGCCCTACGGCCTCGAAATACAAAAACGGCTTGATCTAAAATGCTTACATCCATTTTTTCTTCTATAAGCGCCAGTAAACCATCAATACCATTGCGCATATCGGTTATGCCGCAGGCCAGATAAACTTTTGGTGGGAGGGATATTGCCATGGTTGCTGTCCTTAATCTGAAATATTCGCTAATAAAAAACCAGCATTACGGTGTTCATCAAGCCTATAAGCTCCAAGAATGCGCTATGATAAATCGAACCAATCACGAATGATTTCAACAGGGAGATTGTGCGCACCCGCAACATCAGATATATTTGATGCATCAGGCAAAAGCTCAAGCAATATGCCACGCCTTTGTGAGTTGTTGTAGCGAATTGATATTGAAAAATGTTCTAAATTTGCCATTCTACCTCCTGATTTATATTTCAAGATGATAACAGGCCAAGGGCTTCATGAGCATACGGACTTCACCGGACGCTTACTTTTAATTCCCAGTTGAATTAATAAAATACGTTGAATATCATCCATTTCTTCAGGAGTTACTGAACCCATGCAATCATACAATCTCTCTTTAGAAACTGTCATAATCTGATCGGCCATCACTTTAGAATGCTTTTCCTTAATTTGTACGTAGCATTCTGGCGGATATAGTTTTTGAGTTATGCTTGTTGCTGGTCTAGTTTTTTTAATTTCCGAGCCAACCGCGCGATCAAAATTAACCCACCAGATTTCACCACGTTTCATTTATTAGCCCCGAAGTCCATTCGCTAGCATATTCTTCTCGATGCTCGTCGCGTGACATGGCCTTGTAACCATCATCAAGTTCTTGGTCTATAACATGTGGGCGAGCTAAATTATCGAGAAAGCTGCTTATTTTTCCAGCGCCAATCTTATCATAAAGCCCTGCATAAACTTCTTCTGATACTGATATAGTTAATTTTTTCATCATACGTGTATTATACGTCATTAATACGTATAATACACGTATGATTTATCTGCGCCTAAAACTCCGAGCGTAAGCTCGTGTGATGTAGCGCTTCCATTATCTTCGTGCTAATTCTATGTAATGAGTTATAAAAAGCAGAGTCATTGTGTTTATCGTTGCGAGTATCATT
>DAOWDF010000107.1 GCA_030639165.1 Alphaproteobacteria bacterium | reverse complement strand
CAATGATGAGCCTTTGATACCGATCGTACATGCTTTACTTAAAGAATTTTGGGGCGATAGTCTAACTGATAAAACTCAAACAGCTTTGAAAGGCGCATTAGGGGCTACTGCATTAGTTGGTAATAGTGTGCTTGCAAAAGCTACAGGAATTAATGTGAAAACAATAATGGAGGATGTTGAGAATGATTTAATGAGCGAGGACATTCTATCTTTGGGTGAAGACTTGTACGCTCAGCACCATTTTAAGAGAAAAGCATACGAGTCTTTAAGAACCCAATTAAAAGAATACATTGAAAAACTCCCTAAAAAGCCGCTTGTAATCTTTGTAGATGAACTTGATCGTGCACGTCCTGATTACGCCGTTAAATTCCTTGAGGCGATAAAGCATATTTTCCCCATACAGGGTGTCTGCTTTGTTCTAGGTGTTGATCGCAAGCAGATTGAATGTTCTATACGTCAACTTTATGGAGACATAGATTTTGAAAATTATTATAGACGTTTTATTACGCGAGAAGCTGAGTTACCTGAGGCTAGACAATGTAACTTAACACCATTTTTAAATCATCTCGCTGATGAGTTTTTAAACCAAAAACGGGAAGCAGGGCTTCGTTTCCCTTTTAAAGAAAGTGATCAACCTCAAGTTCTTGATGATATTAAAATTCTTTGCCGAGCAACAAAGTTCGCCCCTAGGGAAATTGAAACATTTTTTAGAATTTTTACACAATTTATGGCCTTGCCAACCACAGACGAACGAAACGGGCATGAGCTTTACATTAAAGCGACTCTATTTATGATTACAGTATTTATTCATAAACGTGACATATATCATAAAATCGGGGAAGGAACCTTGTCTCCAGATGATCTCCATAGCTATATAAAATCATTCGATTTTATTAGGTTTAATGGTGTCCACAGTGATGAGCATCAACTTGTTCATGATGTTATGTGCGCTTATCTTCGAGAGGACGAGGAAGGACTACAACATCAGAAAATATCAGATATCATGCTTAATTATCGCCCAGACCCAAGAAAAAATATAGATAGTACACGGCAGAAAAATGACCTTATATCATCTATATCAAATCGTGTAGATCATTTTGGAAGCCTATCGAGCACCTCTATTTTTGAAACTATTTATAAGAAAATTGAAAATTGGAATTCTTTTATAGAATAGCATCTTTATGAATTAAAATAACAATGGATAGAGTCCGCTTTTGGCCCAGACTGTGTGGAAACATAAATTTAATACCCATTTTATTAAAAAACCGCAATTTTAAACTGGTCTTTATCCCAACGAAATAATTTTCATTGCACCCGCTTTTTAGGCACAAATATGGGCTTGATGTCTCTAAATTTATGCCATTATTAGCAAAGTTAAAAAGGTATTAAGCCCTCATAGCCTCCATCAGTGGCTTTGTACCCATTATATTAATTACACGTTTCAAATTATAGGCAAGAACATGTAGGCTCATTTCTGTACTAACCTTTTTTATTGTTTTCATTTGGAAATGCGTAGCGCCCATCCAATGTTTTATAGTTCCAAAGGGATGCTCTACCGTTGATTTGCGAATAGTCATCATATCAACATTTGCTTCAAGTCGCTCATTCATATCATCAAGAACATTTTCATGTTCCCAACGACTAATACGGCGATATTTTCCTGTAGTGCACTTGGGTTTTAAAGAGCACCCGATACAAGATGATGACCAGTAACGCCGAATGACCTTACCTTTTTCTTCACTGCTCATGCGGTATTTAGCTATTTCACCGCCAGGGCATTTATAGCTGTCAGAGGCCTCCCTATATATAAAATCATGCCTACCAAACAAGCCTTTTGATTGATTACCTGATGTTTGAGGTTTTGGTAAAAATGTGGTGATACCAGATTGCTCGCATGCTAGAATTTCTTCACCTTTATAATAGCCACGATCAGCAACCACTTTTAAATTGTTACTGCCAATAACCGCGCGAGCCTGCTTGGCCATATTAAACAACTGAGATCTATCATGACCAATATTTGTAACTTCATGGGCAAGAATAATGTGGTGGCGAGTATCCACAGCGGCTTGCACGTTATAACCAACAATCCCTGTGCCACGTGTCTTCATAGACCGAGCATCTGGGTCAGTAAAGGATATTTGTTTATCTGGAGATGCTTCCAATGCGATTCCAATTGTATTTAGCTTATTTATTTCTTCTTTTAGATTGTAAATCTTGTTTTTTAACTTATCTACTTTGATTTTTGAACTGGGTGCTTCCTGATAATCTGCGTTATCTATTTGCTTTAAATACTTTGCTATGCTTTCGTCAATAATATTTAAGCGGTATTTTAGTTTAGCGCGCGTAAAGTTTAAATCACGATGATTAACAGCCTTAAATTTACTGCCATCAATTGCAACAAAAGCATCAGAAAATAAATCTAGCTTACGGCATAACATTACAAACTCTCGGCAAACCTGCTGAATAGCACTGGTATTATCTTTACGAAAATCAGCTATAGTTTTAAAATCAGGAGACAGTTTTCTCAATAACCACATAAGCTCAATATTACGATGGCTCTCACGCTCAAGGCGGCGACTTGATTGGACACGGTTTAGATAGCCATAGATATAAAGCTTTAGCATCGTAGAGGGATGATAAGATGGCCGGCCTGTTTTAGCTGGGATCGTATTAAAGCCCATCTTTCCTAGCTCTATCTCATCAACAAAAAGATCAATAACCCTTACTGGGTTGTCTTCAGTAATATAATTATCAAGACTTTCAGGAAATAACGTGGCTTGATAACGTTCTGTACCCTCAATATAACGCGCCATTGTCACCCCAATAATGATTTTAAATTGTATATAACTGTAGCATTTCTGTGGTATAGATAGTTATAATATTTTGAGTGTTTTCACACAGTCTGGGCCGATTTGTTAATAAATAATAATATGTTACAATGCGCCCAAAGCAGATGTTTGAGGAATGGGATTTTTTCTCAAACATAATATAATTGGAAGCAATAATGTGTCCTACTTTATAAGGGCACATCAATACTTCAATAGTGTTCCGGAGAAAAAAGTGAAAGACTACGGAGAAATTTTGTATACGGTCAATAGTGCACAAATATCAAGACCAGTGTTTGTTAGTATTGTGGGGCTTATTCTTTTCTTTATGGCTGTGGGTGTTCATCCAATATTTTTCAATTATGCGAACTCAATTGAAGAGTTATTCATTGCTATGGCGTTGATTTACTTAGGTATTTATGTACTCTATAAAGCTTACAAATACAATTTCAAAACTCCTCTGTTTATTGTTTATAAAAATGGTGTCTGGTCACGCCGCTTTTCTGGGCAAAAAAGCAAACATATTTTTGTACATTTTGATGGGATTCTAAGAATAGAGTATTGTGAATCCTGGTTGGCCAGATATCATGCTCCAGCAACAATTACTCTCATCTACCAAAAAAATGGGGATCACTTTCGTAATAATATGTCCGTATTTGGACGCCTCACCGTTTTATGTAATTGCCTTCTTTTGGGTTGCAGAGGTAGGCCACTTATGTTCAGCGCTTTTTTAGCACGCAATTACAATGACAAAGCATTCTATAGAGTATGTCTTAATGCCTTTAATGATTACGGTAGAAACAACGTGTTTAAAGGTACAACAAAGCCTAAAGCTAAATTTGTAAACCAAAATTTTCATCCTAATAAAGCAAACAGCCAAGAGAAAAAATATTTTT
>DAOWDF010000183.1 GCA_030639165.1 Alphaproteobacteria bacterium | reverse complement strand
GAGCTGCTATTACGCTTATTCCATGAAGAGGGCGTGCGCGTTTATGATCGCAAAGAGGTGACAAAGGGCTGTCGCTGTGATGAGGGTAGGGTTAAGAATATATTATTAACCATGAGCGAGGATGACATCGAGCATATAAGCATAGATGAAAAAATAGAAATGACCTGCGAGTTTTGCAGTAAAACTTATGAGTTTACTTCTAGTGATTTAAAATAGATTGCTATTATTGGGGTTATATGTTAAAGTAAGGTGCAATTAAATTATTTTATAGGCAAGAATATGGAAGATAAAAAAGACGCTGCTGCAAGATTTATGTTTAACCTTAAGACCACGGTTTTGGTAGAAGAGACATCTTTTGCTGCTTTTAGTCAAAATAAAAAGGGTGGGGATGATGCTGATCCATATTGTGTGTCCAACGAGCCTAAACCTAAAAATTCTTCTGGGGGGGCTGCTGTTGTTACTATGGAGATTGAATAGTTTTACTTTTAGTATTTCCAGAAGTGTGGTGACATCATCACAAGAATTGTAAATATTTCCAAGCGACCAAAAAACATTCCTACGGACAATATCCATTTTGCACTATCTGGCAGATCTTTAAAACTACCAGCAGGGCCAATTATATCACCAAGTCCAGGGCCAACATTAGATATAGATGTTACTGCGCCAGACATAGCGGTCATAAAGTCTAATCCTACATAAGAAAGTGCCATGGCCAATACTGTAAATCCCAAAGCATAAACAAAGAAAAACCCCATCACAGAGGAGGGAACATCTCTTGGCATAGGCTTTCCATTGTAATGCGGAATGAATACACCATTAGGGTGTAAAAGCCTGCTTACCTGAATTTTTGTAACCGCACATAATACTTGGAAGCGGAATATCTTTATGCCGCAAGATGTAGATCCAGCGCACCCGCCAACTACCATTAGGAAGAAGAACATACTAACGGCAAATCCTCCCCACGCGTTAAAATCTCCGCTACTAAAACCTGTGCCGGTCATAATTGATACAATATTAAATGTAGAGCGGCGGAGCGATTCTCCAAACGCCACATCCTGCTGTATATATAGGTAGGAAGTCGTTGTTATAATTGCGACAGCCAAAATAGACAGGAACCATTTAACTTGAGAATCTTTGAATAACGGGCGTAAATTGCCATGGATAGCCTTCAGATATAGCACAAACGGCATGCCGCCTAAAACCATGAAAATAATAGCCACTATTTCTGGTCCAGGATTTATATAGTTACTGAATGAAGAATCAAAAGTAGAGAACCCGCCAGTTGCAATTGTCGTCATGGCATGCGCCACCGCATCAAAAATCTCAAACCCTGTCATCATATAGCAAAGAGCGCATAGAATAGTAAGGGCAACATATATAACTGAAATTGATGCAGCAAGTTGAGCTGTCCTTGGCAGAGCTTTCTCATCTTCCGAAAGCTCGGTTTTGAATATCTGCATACCACCGACTTTTAGGAATGGCAAAACCGACATGGCCATAATGATTATTCCGATACCGCCCAGCCATTGTAATATTGCGCGCCATAGCAAAATACCAGCAGGTGCATAATCTAAACCTGTGATCACAGTTGAACCCGTCGTTGTGATACCTGACATGGCCTCAAAAAATGAATCAGTTACTGACATATTTAGAGATGATAGCCAGAACGGCAGTGCGCCAAATGTTGGTAAAACTAGCCACGTCAAGTTGGTCAAAAGAAATGCCTGACGCGTAGTAATATTAAATTCCTGCTCCATATTACTGATGATTAGAGCACCACCAAAAAATGCAGTTATTATTATGCAGACAAAAAATACTTTCCAGTCATCGTAACCAAAATAAATATCAGCCAGCATAGGTAGAATCATGCTTAAGGATAAAATGGATAATAGTAGGCCATTAATATAAAGAATAGGGCGGAAATCCAAGGTATTTGTTCCTTATTAGCTCTTTAGTTATTGCTGCTTATTTATACGTATTTCAAATAATTACTTAATTTAAGAAACTACACCTTATAGAGTTACAAAGCCAGATAACTATAAATGTAAAAAAGGAGAACAAATCATGTGTCCTCCTTTTTATAAATATTTATAAAACCTAGTGTTTATTTAAAAGATATATTCACACGGCGGTTTGCAGGCTCACGTACATTATCTGTGGTTTTAACTAATAGCTCGTCTTCACCATGGCTTTCTACAACTAGAAGCTCAGGATCTACGCCACGCTCAATTAATGCATCACGAACTTCATTCGCTCTTTTAAATGCTAAGCGCTTGTTGTAGTCCTGCGCACCTGACGTATCGGCATGTCCGCTAATACTAATCTGTGAGGGTGTGTTTTTCGCTACTTCGCTAGCTATTGCATCAATAACATTTTTCGCACCAGAGCTTAGTGTTGAGGCATCCCAGTTGAAGAATACAAGATACATAGCTTCTTCTGGTATCATAGGAGCAGGTTCAGGAACAATCTCTATAACTGGCTCAGGTTGGATCAACCCTTCAAGTTCTGCAATAGCATTTAAATAACCTTTTTTACAGCTAAGAATATCTTCTGTCTGCCAGTTTTCTTCTTGCTGTTCAATCCAGCAATCAAACTTGGCTTGCGCAAGCGCAGCAGCTGCGGGCGCAATTTCACGTCCACCCATATCAAAGCTTACTACAAGTCGACCACGTGCAGCGCTAAGCTCTTTAATATGATTCTCACTTAGGTTCCAATCACCAACTGGCTCAGGCATAACAGCCTCACCAGACGCGGCTGACAGACCCTTACGCGCAAAGTGTAGTGCATCAGGATAATCAAGCATATCCTTAAGCTCTGTATTTGCAAATGCCTTATATTCACCGGCTAAAGCCTGCGTGAACGGGCTGCCGACAGGCTGCGCCTCGTTAAGAGCATCAACTTCACTATATGTATCAAACATAGTACATCCGCTAAGTGCTACTACACCAGCTGCTAAAACTAAATTACGCACGGATTTCATATTTATAACTCCTTAAAAGATAAACGCGTATTATTATATAAACCAGAATATGGAAAGAATCAAGGAACTGATTCCCAAAGAACAATATAAATTTATATGCAGAGTTTATTAATGTAAAGTTTTCTTTAGTAATAGTAATGATTTACCTGTAAATAAGTTTGTATGGTTTTTATTAAGACTATATATAATGTCAAATACAGCACTGTAGGAAATATGAATATGCGCGCAGAAATACTAACTATAACCACTGATATAAAGAATTCCATCGCGTTACTACGGAGGCATCTTTGACTGGGATGTATCTGTTGCAAGATTAGAGGAACTCAACTCTCTTTGTGAGGACCCTGATCTATGGTCTGACGCATCTGCGGCGCAAAAGCTAATGCAGGAGCGCACATATTTAGAGCAAAGCATAAATGCTGTTCATGAAATTGAAACATCTATGAATGATAATATTGAGCTCATAGAAATGGCAGAGGAAGAGGGGGATAGCGCCCTTACTCTTGAGGCAGAACGTTCGCTAGAGAAGCTGCAAAAGACTGCAAATAGAAAACGCCTTGAAAGTTTGCTCTCTGGTGAGGCTGATAATAATGACGTGTATCTGCAAGTAAATGCAGGCGCTGGCGGCACCGAAGCGCAGGATTGGGCGGAGATGATTTTGCGTATGTATATGCGCTGGTCAGAAAAGCGCGGCTTTAAGTTCACCACATTAGAGCGCAGCGAGGGTGAAGAAGCAGGAATTAAATCCACCACTATAAAAATAAGTGGGCATCAGGCTTATGGCTGGCTTAAAACAGAAACAGGCGTTCATCGCCTTGTTAGGATTTCTCCTTATGATTCGGCTGGGCGCAGACATACAAGCTTTGCATCGGTCAGTATTTCTCCTGTTATTGATGACACTATAAAGGTGGATGTTGAGGAAAAAGATCTTCGAATCGATACATATAGGTCAAGCGGCTCAGGCGGGCAGCATGTAAATACCACCGACAGTGCCGTTCGTATCACTCATATACCAAGCGGAATAGTTGCAGCATGTCAGAACCAGCGCTCCCAACATAAGAATAGAGCCGAG
>DAOWDF010000154.1 GCA_030639165.1 Alphaproteobacteria bacterium | reverse complement strand
GCCCCGTGCAGCGTATGCACAACTTCAGGGTGGAATTGTACGCCGTAATATTTGCGAGCTTTATCGGCGATAAACGCATATGGCGCGCCCTCAGATTTTGCAATTACTTCAAATCCAGCGGGAAGCTCTGCTACGTGGTCGCCATGGCTCATCCATACTTGCTCATTCGCGCCCTTATCCCAGACATTCACAGTGATATCGGAGTGATCAATAACATCAACAAAAGCACGTCCAAACTCGCGGGATTGCTCGGCTTCGACGCGTCCGCCTAATTGTTTGACCATGGTTTGTTGGCCGTAACATATGCCCAATATCGGCACGCCCAGATCAAATATAATTTGCGGAGCGGCAGGAGCGTCGTCATCCAACACAGAGCAAGGGCTGCCCGATAGGATTATCCCACGCGGGTTATAAGCTTTTATGCGCTCATCTGCTGCTTGGTTAAATGGCCATACCTCACAATAAACACCGCTCTCACGCAGGCGGCGGGCAATTAGCTGTGTTACTTGTGATCCGAAATCCAAAATAAGTATATGCTCATGATTTGGATTTTTGTTTTGCTTATCTGCCATGGATTTTATCCGCCCTATAATTTAGTAATTGTCATGTTATCAAAACAATGTTGTAATGATTTTTTGAATGAAAAACAAGGATTATCAATAGTGAGCAAGCCCACATATAGCTTTGAATTTTTCCCGCCAAAAACCGAAAAATCTGCACAGGCTTTATTAGAATGCACATCAGAGCTGGCAAAGCTTAACCCAAAATTCATGACTGTCACTTATGGGGCAGGCGGGACAACTAAAGACGGGACTATTGATACTATCGCCAAAAAGATGGATATGACCAATATACCTATTGGCTCTCATCTGACATTTCTTAACACAACCAAGGACGACCTTAATGAATATGTCGATGGGTTATGGCAGAGTGGAATTAAGCATATAGTTGCTTTGCGCGGAGATATGCCTGAGGATTTGCAATGGCCGCTTGATCCTGATGGAGATTATTACCAATATACTTCTGACTTTGTAGAAGGCTTGTTAGATCGCCATGACTTCGAAATTTCCGTAGGCGCGTACCCTGAAAAGCATCCAGATTCTAAAAGCCTTATGGCGGACGTTTACGCTCTTGGCCTTAAATTTGAAGCTGGTGCTCACAGAGCCTTAACTCAATTTTTCTTCGATAATGAGGTATATTACGATTTTCTAGAAAGATGTAGCGGTGCAGGAATTACAAAACCTATATGCCCAGGATTGCTGCCTATCCATGATTTTAAATCAATGTGCGGTTTTGCAAAAAGATGCGGGGCAAATATACCTGATTGGCTGCACGAGAAATTTGATGGCCTAGATGATAAGCCCGAAGAAGCGCACAAGATTGCCACCGAATTACTGGTCGCGCAGAGCGAAGATCTCGCCAAAAACGGGGTCGAGCATATACATTATTATACCTTGAACAAATCGGATATTACACGCCAAGCAGTTAAGGCGATATCTTAGAGGTTAATTAACTAATTTTATCTATAACATCAACTGAATTTTGAAATGGAGAAAAGCAAATGGTATTATCAACAAACTTAGGATTTCCACGTATTGGCGATATGCGCCAACTTAAGAAAGCTGTCGAAAGCTATTGGAAGGGCAACAGCTCACAAAGCGAACTTTTAGAAGCTGGTAAGGCTCTACGTAGCGCTAATTGGAAATTGCAAAAAGATGCTGGCCTAGACCACATCCCATCCAATGATTTCTCCTTCTATGATCAAGTTTTAGATATGATCACAACATTAGGTCTTATCCCTGAGCGTTATAACTGGGATGGAGGTCAGGTTGATCTTGATACTTACTTTGCAATGGCTCGCGGCGCACAAAAAGATGGCGTTGATGTAACAGCGATGGAAATGACAAAGTGGTTTGACACTAATTATCACTTCATCGTGCCAGAACTAGAAAAAGGCATGACACCACAATTATCTAGCACAAAGATTTTAGATCAGTATAAAGAAGCGCAAGATCAAGGCATTGAAACACGTCCAGTTTTGATTGGGCCACTAACTTTCCTTAAGATCGCTAAAATTCAATATGATGGTTTTGATCATGCTGCGTTTATCCAAAGCATCCTGCCAGTATATAGAGAAATCCTGTCCAAGCTTTATGCGCAAGGCGCAAAGTGGGTTCAAATTGATGAGCCAGCATTTGCTCTTGATACTTGTGAAGGCTTTAAAGCTGACGCAAAAGGCGTTTATGAGGAACTAAGCAAGGCTTCAGATGTTAAAATATTGGTAACTTCATATTTCGATTCTTTGCGCGATAATGCAGACATCTTCTATGACTTGCCAGTTGACGCGCTGCATGTTGATTTGTGCCGTGGTGCTAATCAGGCTAATACTGCGGCAAATGAGGCGCAGGCACAGTTTGACGAAGCTTTGGCAAAAATTGGTGATAAGGCATTATCAATCGGCATAGTTGATGGTCGTAACATTTGGAAAAATGATATCTCTAAATCCCTATCCTTTGTTGAGGCTGCGGTTGCTAAACTTGGCGCTGATAAAGTCTTCGTGGCAGGATCATCTTCATTGCTACATACGCCAGTTGATTTGAACAATGAAACCGCGCTCGATGATAAAATCAAAAGCTGGATGGCTTATGCTACGCAGAAAGTTTCTGAAATCGCGGTAATTGCAAAAGGTGCAAATGAAGGGCGTGACGCTATTGCCTCTGAACTTGCCGCTAGTGACGCAGTTCAAGAAGATCGTAGAACTTCTAAGCGTATCCATAATGACACTGTTAAATCTCGCGTTGCTGGAATTACTCCTGAGATGAAAGAGCGTAAATCTACATTTGCGCAGCGCCAACAGGTTCAGCAAGCAGCTCTAAAACTGCCTCTTTATCCAACGACATCTATCGGTTCATTCCCGCAAACTAAGGAAATCCGTAAGGCTCGCGCTGATTACAAAAAAGGCGCAATTGATGAAGCAACTTACAAAAATACAATGGAAACAGAAATCCGTTCAGTAGTAGATTTCCAACATGAGATCGGCATTGATGTACTTGTCCATGGTGAGCCAGAGCGTAACGACATGGTTGAGTATTTCGGTGAGCAGCTAGACGGCTTTACCTTCTCTAAATTTGGTTGGGTACAATCTTATGGTTCTCGTTGTGTTAAGCCGCCAATTATATTTGGTGATGTTTCACGCCCTGCGGCTATGACTGTTGAATGGTCAAAATATGCGCAAGAGCAAACAGATAAGATCATGAAAGGCATGCTAACAGGGCCGATCACTATTCTGCAATGGTCTTTCGTTCGTGATGATCAGCCGCGCTCAGTTACTTCTACGCAAATCGCGCTGGCGATCCGTGATGAAGTTGCAGACCTTGAGGCAGCAGGCATTAAGATGATCCAAATTGATGAAGCAGCGTTCCGTGAAGGCTTACCATTGCGTAAGTCTGATTGGAAAGCATACCTTGATAACGCGGTGAGTGATTTCCGTATCACGTCATGTTGT
>DAOWDF010000162.1 GCA_030639165.1 Alphaproteobacteria bacterium | reverse complement strand
TGAAGGCGCGTTTTATGGCCCTAAGATTGAGTATCATATTCGTGATGCGATTGGGCGTAGCTGGCAGTGCGGCACGCTTCAGCTAGATTTTGTTTTGCCAGAGCGTTTGGACGCATCATATATAGGGCAAGATGGTGCTAAGCATCGCCCTGTTATGCTGCATCGCGCGGTTCTTGGAACTTTGGAGCGCTTTATTGGGGTGATGATTGAGAGTTATGCTGGTAAGCTGCCTTTATGGCTTGCGCCTGTGCAATGCGTAGTTACTACTATTACTGGATCAGTTGATGATTATGCGCGTGAAGTGCATCAAGCATTGCTGGAAGCTGGTGTGCGCGCCGAGCTTGATATCAGAAATGAGAAAATAAATTACAAGGTACGCGAGCATTCTTTGGCTAAAGTTCCTGTGCTTTTTGTGGTTGGTGCGCGCGAAGCAGAGGAGAGAACTGTGGCTATACGTAGGCTCGGTTCTAAAAATCAATCAGTTGATGCTTTGACAGATGCAATTGCAGAGTTGACAACGGCAATAAAACCGCCATATTAGGGAATTACTAACTTATTTAGATTAAAACTAATAACCTATAGATGAAATAAAACAGGAGAGACTACTATTTCTAGACCCAATATGCCCAGAAGAGATAAAGGGCCACGTATAAATTCTGCTATTACTGCTGATCCAGTGCGCCTTGTTGATGAAAAAGGTGAAATGCAAGGCATTGTTGAGCTATCTAAAGCTCAAGAAATGGCGGGTAATGCAAGTTTGGATTTAGTTGAGATGTCTCCTAATGCCGAGCCACCTGTTTGTAAAATCATGGATTACGGTAAGTATAGATACGAGCAAAAGAAAAAAGCTAACGAAGCGCGTAAAAAACAAAAAACAGTTGAAGTTAAAGAAGTTAAGATAAGTCCGCGCATCGAAAAAAATGATTACGATGTTAAAATGCGTAATGCTGTTCGTTTCTTGAATGATGGTAATAAAGTTAAGGTTACAATGCGTTTTCGTGGACGTGAAATGGCGCACCAAGATATTGGCAGGGATATATTCACTAAAATCCGCGAGGAGCTGGAAGAATTATCCAATATTGAATTGCACCCTAAATTCGAAGGTCGCCAAATGATTATGGTGCTTGCTCCTAAGTGATTATTATATGATTTATCCCATGGCAGGGTTGTTTATACTTTGCTGTGGAGTATCATTTTCAAAAGCTTGGTTGTTTTGAGCCATTACTTCTAGTGATTCTGTGCCTACGTGGTTACAGGCTTTGCAATAGCTACCACCTAAATCAACAGAAGTTTCTATCCCTCCATGGTCTAGTTCTTTGTATTGTTCTATTAAACGAGGGTCGGTGTCACCGCCGCAATGTGGCGGGAAGTCTTCCGGATCAAATGACACTGTGGTAGGCTGAGGTTCTGTTATATCAACGCCGATACCAAGTGGATCCCTTGGGTCTAATCCTGTTTCTATTGTTATCTCTGGAATAGATCCGTGGCAACCATGCTCACCTCTATTTATTGGCCATTCTTGCTCAGCCCATGTCTGGTAGCGTTCTTCTACACCTTCTTGTAGGAAATCGGATGGCATTATCATGTTATTTATCCTATAAATATTTTTTCACTAGTATGACATATGAAAAATATTAATAAGGTGTTATTTCTATATATGCATTATAATTGATGGTCTTGAGTTATTTGTAATGTTGGTTTATTATTAAAGGTTGTATAATGTTTTTGTAATACGAATATAGAGGAATTGCCGCGGTGTTTATTGATATTTTTGTACTTATTGTTGTATTAGTTTCGATACTTATATCACTCTTGCGCGGTCTTATCCGTGAGGTGTTAACTATTTTTGGTATTGGCGGGGGAATAGCCGCAGCTTATGCTGGTGGGCCAATATTATCTCCTATTATGTATGGCTGGCTAGGGGTAACTGAAGTTGAGGGCAAAGATCCAGAAAAATTATTTGGAGTTGTGTCATACCCATTATTAGCAGATATTCTTTCATATAGTGCTATTTTAGTAATTTTTGTTCTTATTTTTTCTGTTATTAGCCACTTCTTGGCTGAGTTTGCAAAAAACCTAGGGCTTGGTGTTCTTGATCGTACATTAGGTGTTGTTTTTGGTTTTGCTCGTGCAGTTTTGATGCTTGGGTTATTATACCTTCCATTCTTTTATCTTATTAATGAAGAGCAAAAGGATGAGTGGTTTAAGGGAAGTAAAACACATATCTACCTTGAGACAGCGTCAAACATGATTGATGGTTTTATTCCAAAATCAGTAGAAGAAAATATTCAGGAAAGCGCTGGTACAATCATAGATATGTCGGATACTCGTAAGAAGTTGGAGGAGATGGACTTGCTTAAGACTACTCCTGATAGCTCAGATAACAGCGACAAAGAGACAGAGAAAAAAGATGGCTATAGTCCTGAATTTAGGCAGGGTATGGATAAACTGATTGAAAAAAATACAGATGATAGTGAGACTGTTCAGGAGTTGCCGTAAAGGTCTATGTTACAGGCGCTTCCATTATCATCATTATTTTGTTTTGATTTATCATTTCTGCTGGCCTTAAGCTTTTCGAAATAGATTTCGTTGATATCTCCAGTAATATATTCCCCATTAAATACTGAGCAATCAAAATTACGTTTTTCATCATACTCGTCACTGGGAGTTGCCGCTTGTATCAGAGCTTCAAGATCTTGATAGAATAAGCGGTCTGCGCCTATTTCTATTTCTATTTCTTTTTCGTTGCGGTCATATGCGATAAGCTCTGATTGAACAGCCATATCTATGCCATAGACATTAGGGTATCTAACAGGAGGGGCAGCGGAGGCAAAATATACTTTATTTGCGCCTGCATCACGGGCCATTTGGATAATTTTTTTACAAGTTGTGCCTCTAACAATGGAGTCATCTACAAGTAAAACATTTTTCCCTTGGAATTCGAGGCCAATAGGGTTGAGCTTTTGCTTTACTGATTTTTCGCGCTCTTCTTGGCCAGGCATAATAAATGTACGGCCAATATAGCGATTTTTTACAAACCCTTCACGGAATTTAAGCCCCATTTCATTTGCAAGCTCAACCGCACAAGGGCGTGAGGATTCAGGTATAGGTATCACCACATCTATGTCATGTTTAGGGAATTCACGCATTATTTTTTGCGCTAGATACTCACCCATGCGAACGCGAGCTTTATAGACTGAGCTGCCGTCTATAATAGAGTCGGGGCGTGCCAGATAGACATGTTCAAAAATACATGGGGTGTGTTGTCTTGTTCCATCGCATATATGGCTATGAAATTCACCATTTTGGTCAATATATATGGCTTCGCCCGCTGCAACATCGCGCACAATATCGAAGCCTAGAGCGTCTAATGCAACACTTTCTGAGGCAACCATATATTCGCATTTGCCATCTTCATTTGTTTTTTTGCCATAGACTAGCGGGCGGATACCGTTGGGATCTCTAAAGGCAACCATTCCATAGCCAGAAATCATTGCAACAACTGCATACGCACCATTACAGCGATTATATAGTTTTTCTATTGCTGTAAAAATATGCTTAGCTTTGGGTTTTAGCTGTTTTTGAGATTGTAGCTCATGTGCAAGGATATTTAATAATACTTCTGAATCGGAGTTGGTATTAATATGGCGCAAGTCTGAACGGAAAATTTCTTCTGTTAGCTCTTCTTGATTTGTTAAGTTACCATTATGTGCAAGCATAATGCCGTATGGTGAGTTAACGTAAAATGGTTGTGACTCGGCGGAGCTGGAGCTTCCTGCTGTAGGGTATCGGACGTGACCTATTCCTATATTTCCCTGCAAATATTTCATATGCTTAAGGTGGAATATATCACGAACCATGCCGTTGCTTTTGCGCAAGAAGAATTTGCCGTTATCTTCAGTTACAATTCCTGCAGCATCCTGACCACGGTGCTGTAAAACGGTTAGCGCATCATATATAGCTTGGTTAACCGCAGAGTAGGCATAAATTCCAACAATTCCGCACATATAGTAGTCCCACTTAATTCTTGCACGTCGTTACTGCGTCGTAGCCGTATTGTAATACGGCTTTTCTCCTAGTGCCTAGTGCAAAAACAAATTGGAACGACTATCTCTCATTTATAGAGCATATACCATATTGGTAAAGGGGTTATTTTTCAAGGCAATAAATATGAAATTGACATTCATATGGGAAATCATTTATATATTGCTATAAATAATTATAAATTAGAAGGGGTGGTTTTATGGATGCGCGGGACGAGGCAAGGGTAGTAATAGTTGAATCAAATAATAAGCTAGCTGAGGTACTTACTGATTTCTTTAATGATAGGTCTGAAGGTAGACTTTTAGTCCCTGAATATTATGCTGATTATATAGCTGCTATGACGGCGATGTCTCGTGGTGGAATATTAAAGGGCAGTAATGATTTGTTTGAAATCGCTGTTGATACAATCATGGAGCATTACAAGGGTAGGGTGTATGTTCAGGATCTTGAAGAAATACAGCCTTTATTTGAGGATATAATTTCTGCTGTTGATGATCGTTTTGCAGGAGTAGCACAAGTAGGGGATTATAAGAAGAAAAATGATATTCCTGCTTATGATGAAACGCAGCATAAGGCGGTGATTCTAGGGTTTGTTAATAAGATGATGGATCTGGGTGGTGATAAGATTTTAGCAGAAAAGCTAATGAGAAATATGGCTGATTACTGCGCGGACCAACAAAAAATTTATATAAAAGAAGGTAATGGTCCTATATTTGAGGCATTAGAATTAGCTTAATAAAAATGCCCCTAACAATTATTGCAAGGGGCATTATCAATATATTTTCAATGATATTTAAGCGGCTTTTTTCTTGGGAGCTGTTTTTGTTTTTGGAGCCGCGTTAGCTGCTTCGCTCATCTCGATTGTGCGAGTAGGATATGGAATTGAAATTCCGTCTTTATCCAGTGCTTCTTTTACTGTCTTCATTGTATCAACTTTTAGTGCAGCGAAGTCTGCTCTATCGCTCCATATACGCAGAGTGATATCAACTGAGCTTTCGCCAAGATTTGTAACCATTATTTGTGGTGCTTGGCCCTCTTCAGTTAGGATACGCTTCTCTTTGGCGATAGCTTTTTCAATAGTTTTGAACGCCTTATTGATGTCATCATTATAGCTAATGCCGAATATAATATCCTGACGGCGAACATCGTTGCGTGAAAAATTCTGGATATCCGTGTTCCAAAGATTGCTGTTTGGCATGAATATATAGATATTATCGGGCGTTGAAAGCTCTGTAGCGAACAGCCCTAAAGACTTGACTGTACCGCTGGCTGATCCGCAAGAGATAAAATCTCCAACGCTAAATGGACGTAAAATCAAGAGCATAACTCCCGCAGAGACGTTACTTAATGTCCCTTGTAGGGCTAGGCCGATAGCAAGGCCTGCTGTGGCAAGAACAGCTAGTAAGCTAGCGGTTTGTACGCCAAATTGTTGCAATACCATGACAAAGGCCAGCACTAATATGGCGTATTTTGCCAGATTGCCTAAAAAGCTTTTTAAGGTGTTATCAAGTTTTTTGATATTCTGTATTAGTCCATGAACTTTCTGACCTATGACCCATCCAGCGATAAGTATAAGTCCAGCAATAATTACGTTACTGGCAATTTCCACAAAATAGTTGATTTCTGCTGGGTTATCCATGACATATTCCTTTGTTTAATGATTAATGCAAAAACTTTTTCTTATGTGCGTAAGGGTTTTTACTTGCCCTAACAAGTAATCTGAGAGGCACACTTGGTATATTAAAATCACGGCGCAGGCCATTAACTATATATCGTTTATGGGAGTCTGGAAGTTCTTTGGGGCGTGAAACCCAAATAGCAAAAGTTGGTGGACGGGTTTTAATTTGCGTTATATATTTCATGCGGTTATGGCGGCCTGAAACTAATGGAGCAGGGTTTTGGCTCTCCATTTTAGCTAGCCATCTATTTAGTCCGCCAGTTGCAACGCGAGTATTCCATATTTCATAAGTTTTGAGCGCTTTATAAAATAGCTTATCTATATTCTTGCCGTTTTTTGCGGATATCGTTGCAAATTCAATGTCTTTGGTTTGGGCTAGGGATGTCGCTAGCTTGTGTTTTATATCATCAAGAACATCCGATCTGCCCTTAACGCTATCCCATTTATTAACTGCAATGACAAGGGCTCTACCCTCATCTGCAACATGTTGTGCGATTTGTAGATCTTGCTTTTCAAGGGCTTCGTTACCATCCACCACCAATATTACGATTTGAGCAAGGCGAATTGCGCGCATAGAATCATCTACAGACATTCTCTCAATATTATCCGTAACTCTTGTCCTTCGGCGCATGCCAGCAGTATCTACGAGCTTAAATTTTCGTCCTTCATAGTTCCAATCAACAGCGATAGCATCGCGGGTGATACCTGCCTCGGGGCCAGTCATAACGCGCTGCTCTTCTAGGATAGCATTCAGGAGTGTTGACTTACCAACATTTGGCCGCCCTACGATAGCAATTTTAATTGGTTTTTCTGGGTCATCTTCTTCTTGCTGAAAGGTATAATTCTCTTGGCCTTCGATATCATCAAGATCGTCAAAGTTATTTGTAGAGCTGTGTTCATCATCCTCATCGTCGTTATCTTCTGGGAAATGTGGCTCTAGCGCATTGAATAGGTCGTCGAACCCTATGCTGTGCGCTGCTGACATAGCTACAGGCTCGCCAAAACCGAGTGAGTAACTCTCGCCTAAACCGCTTTGTGATTTATTGCTTTCGCATTTATTAACGGCC
>DAOWDF010000326.1 GCA_030639165.1 Alphaproteobacteria bacterium | reverse complement strand
TAATTCATGAACTAACACATCTAGGATAATGACATAAAAGAGTGCATTACACCAGAGGAAAAATACCCTGAATACACAAATGCAACAACCATGCCAAAAGTAATGGCAACGCCATACGGAACCTTATCTGCTCCGCCCTGCACCTGATAAACCCAACTACCCTCTAAAGGGTTTTTAAACGGCTTCTTGCGCTTAATCACAAGAGCAACAACGCCCAATAAGCCGCCGAAAATCGTCATAAACAGTAAAAATACCGGCACATATTTAACACCAACCCAAAAAGCACACGCCGTAGCAAATTTTGAGTCCCCCGCTCCAATAATTCCTAGCGCAAACAGAACGGCGCTAGCAACAAACATAAACACCCCTGACAATAAGTGTGACGTTATAGAGGCAAATATTGCATCCTGCCCCCCTAAATATAGCGCAGCAAATGCAATAAAGAACGACAATATGACATAGACACTATAAGCGTTAGGAATTGTCATTGAACGTACATCAGAAAAACCAGCCATAACGCCGATAAATAATGTTACAAATAAGCAAATAAGAAAAATAATAAGTAAGGTCATATCGAGATCAATCATACATCAAAACCCTAAAGAAATCGATCCATAAACTCAAAATATCAACATAACGTCGATTGAATTAAGAATACCACAGATTAAGTCACACCCGCCTTTGTACGGGTGTCTGGCAAAACAAAGAGGCAAGCTTGTGCTTGCCACATAACAGATCCCCGCAGTTTCAACAAAACTACGCTTTGTCGCGGGGATGACCTAGGGGGTTTGAGTTATTACTAATAGGCCACAAAAAAGCCCGCCAAACAATCGGCGGACTTGATTTTTATAACGTAGAATAGTGTAGAAAACTCTACTATTACACTCCAGGAGCACCAATTTCAGTTGCAACTTCATCGAATGTACCAGTAAGATTAGTACCAACCAACTTAACAGCAGCAATGATAACAACAGCAATACCAGCTGCGATCAGACCATATTCGATAGCAGTCGCGCCATCTTCTCTTTTTAGATACACTTCTCTAAATGCGCATAATTTGTTTAACATGTTTATCTCCTTTATAAGATTTGTTTTATATTTTATGTTTACGGTAGACCCACACCCCAGAATAACCAATGAAGTTCCTTGAACCGATAAGTTAATCATAGCGTATATTTACTTAAGGAAAACTTAATAAAACTCAATAAAATCAAATAATTAACAGTTATAATTTTTTGATTATTTTTATAAAATTTTATACAAATACTCCCCAATTCCCATCCACCTACACAGACACTAAAGTAATATGAAAAGACAGTCAAGCTTTTTCAGCTACTTACCTTTCTTAGTCCATCCAGTGTCAACATCACCAGCAACACCAGCACCCCACCTCTTTATAATAAATTTCTGCCTCTTCCTTATATCCTTCATTCGCAATATCCCTTTCTGATATAAAAAAGAAGAGACTAACCCCGTAACAACCCAGTCAATCATATACCCAAAAGCCGCAGCCAGATACATCACCATGATAGTTTGACTGCTAAAGAGAATATCAACACTAGCCTCAAAATCATTTCCAGATGACCATAAATCTAAAACAAATGGAGCGCACCCTGCCAAATTCATAGCCGCAACAGTGGACGATTTGGCTCCGACGCCCTTAGAACTAAATAAAACAGAAACAAGTGACGGCAACATACCAACAAGTAGCAACATAGATGTAGGCAAGAATATTAACCCAGCCACAACAATAACAGCTAAAAAGAACCTCCCCTTCAGGCCTATCCCTTTACGCTTAACTTTACCACCTCCAGCAGAGCCAGCCGCACCACCCTTATCTTTATTTTTCTTTTTCTTTTTTCCTGCCATAATACACCAACCTTAAAAAGATATCCTTTCAGAAAGAAAAGAGACTGTAATAATCATTGTTATAGCTATAGCCCCAATCCACGAAACTACCGCAGCAACATTACGCCCCTCAACAACACCATATATTTTTTTATTAGCCAGCCTTTTATTATATCTGGTATATTCATTATGTAATATTTTATACTCAAAAGACGCGGCCTTGAAACACTTATCATCCACTGACAGCAAAGCCTCATCACCAATCAAGTCAACCATACCGACTAGATCACCCGCCTCAGCAGCCACGCGAACCCCATCCTTAATTTTTTTACGAGTATCACTATTCCTATACACCTTATAAACATCGGATAAAGAATCTAGAAAAATGCCTGCAAGCAGCGGCACCGATGAAACCTCAGACTTCTTCTGCATAGCCGCAGCAAAGCGTAAATTACCTAATATCTGCTGGTTCTTATTAGTTGAATTTAAATCATATAAAATATTGTCTATTAAATTAAGGTCATGAACCGAAAAGAATGCAATTAAATGCTTATCCATAAATAAAGATATCTGATTACCTTTCTTACAAATATTCTCAAAAGACACCAAACAGGATCTATACCCACTCACAAAGTAACCTTTTAACTTAGGGCTTAAGCATGGCGCACTACCACACAATAAATAAGCACATCTTTCTATCCCATAACCGCCCTTACTTCTCTTAATAGAAGCTCGACATGCATCATATAGCTTTAAATTATCTACAACTTCACTTTGCGGCAGGTCAAATCCAGTAGACGCTTGATCAAGCAACCCTAGATTCAGCACATCACTATAATAAGATAGATTATCCTCACTTATTATACCCCGAGCCAACATCGCCCCTAATCCGTCATAAGTAAAACTCTTATCCTTATACCTAACTGGTAACATAGTATTTAAAACTAAACCAAGCTGAGACACCAGCAAATCTTTATCACTTACAGGCGCACCTAGACCACCATTACGATCCAACACCTTTTCATAGCGTTCGGTTAATCCAGACTCATCTATCGACTTAACAATCCACAGCCCAAGAACACCATTCTCAAACATATCAGCCGCTTCACTAGGGCTTTTATGTATATCCATAGCCAAATACTCTGCATATAGATACTTCTTACCCATAAAAGTTATAGGGCGAGTTGCCTTTTTCTTTTTAATCAAAGGCCCTGGAGCAAGTCGCGTTCCATCAAGCCAAGAAAATATTTCATCCACCCCCCAGCGCAAATTAGCATCATCGTGGAGAATTCCCTTTAACAGCTCCAAGAAAGACACCTGAAAACGCCCACTACCAATTAAAGCTGCATAACTCCCTATCTCAATTTTTTTATTAATTAACTCTTCTTCACTAAGTTCTGTAATGTGACCAGTTTTGCGAAGAAACAGCACAAGACAAACCCCAAATGCATAAATATCATCCGCAAGAGCCCCACCACCACGACCAAAAGGATCAGCTAAAGCCTTAGATGGAGAAAAGTACACTGATGACTGCGTACTCCCAGGGTAAACAGATAAGGCATCCCCCAAAACAATAGGATCACCCTTACCTGACACAGAAAGATATATATTGGATAAACGAACTGAACCATGGTTAAAGTTTTTAGAATCCATCTCCTTAAACATTCGCGCCATTGGATGTATAAATAATTCTATAATATCAGGGTGACGCCAACCAACATCATGAATCTCTTCTTGCCCCAATAAAGCCTTGCCCATATTATCTGAATATATGAAAACAAATTTTTGATTGCCATCTAGTGGCCAGCGCACAGCTCCAGAACGGATCAAGTGCATAAATGATGTGTCTGCCAAAGAATTATAATTATCGACAGCGTCCCACCTGGGCAAATCTTCAACCCCAGAAACAATAGCTATAAACTTTGTGTTTTTTGTATCATAAGCTCGATACGCGAGCGAATTGCCATTATCATATTTAGGCAACCTTTTGCTAGTATTGATAGATATATCACTACCAAAACTCACATGTGCGGAACCGATATTTTTATTTACTTTTGGGTTAGACATGAATCACCGAGTAACTTCCTGTTACATAAACGGTGATTATAAAACTTATAATAGTAAAAGTAAAATACGAATATTGTATACTATTTATACTGGCTCAATTTCCCTTGAAGCACCGATAGTATCAACGACCTCTGATGTATATTGATTACCTTCTTGCACAGGAGCACCACTGTTAGAGCCGAAAAAAGAAGTCGCAAGGTAACGAAATTTTTGCTTTGTAGTCAAAGAACTAGTATCCGCCCCACCATGAACCAGAGCTTTAGCCGCCCCATGATATTCATTATGCACCGCATAAAATAAAACACTTACGCCTCGAGCATCTGTTCCATTGGGGTTTGCTCCATTTTCAATAGCCTCTGCAACCGCCCATTTATCATGGTTATGACATGGGTTATCAGACACAATATTAAGTAATTTATTATCCCAATCTACATCTTTATTTTCAAATGCTTGCTTAACCATAACGTTCAATCCCTTTTTATTTTCACATTATTTAAAAGAGCTTACATCATAGCAATTACGTAAAACGCAAGAGCATTGTCAAAAACACCCTTCCCTAACTTAATCAACAAAAGGGTCTTGCATTAGAATTGTGTCATCACGCTCAGGAGAGGTAGAGAGCATCGATACAGGCGCGCCGATCAACTCTTCAATATGACGGACATATTTCACTGCCGCAGCAGGAAGTTCACCCCAGCTCCTCGCTCCATAGGTGGTCTCGCTCCATCCTTCCATGGTCTCGTATATCGGCTCTACATCAGCTTGTTCAACTTGAGAAGCAGGATAATAATCAATTTCCTTACCATTCAATTTATAACCAACACAAATCTTCAGCTCTTTCATACCGTCAAGAACATCAAGCTTAGTCAGGGAAATACCATTAATGCCATTAACCTTAACCGCTTGACGCACCATAACCGCATCAAACCACCCGCAACGGCGCTTGCGCCCTGTATTAGTACCAAATTCGTGGCCTTTTTCACCCAAGAACTGTCCGATTTCATTATCCTGCTCAGTAGGAAACGGCCCAGCACCAACGCGCGTAGTATAAGCCTTCGTAATCCCAAGCACATACTTAATCGCATCCACACCAACACCAGAACCAGTAGCGGCCTGCGCTGCAACTATGTTAGAAGATGTTACAAACGGATATGTACCATGATCAACATCAAGCATAGTCCCCTGCGCACCCTCAAAGAGTATCTTCTTGCCATCTTGACGAGCTTTATCAAGCTCACGCCAAACAATTCCAGTATACTGCAAAATATCGGGAGCTATCTCCATTAATTTATCAAAGATATCATTCGCGCTTAAAGTATCCGCACCCATACCTTTTAACAAGATATTATGATGATACATCATCTTGCTTATTTTATCTTTTAATATCTCGGGATGACGAAGGTCACAAACCCGAACCCCGCGCCTAGCAACCTTATCCTCATAAGCAGGGCCAATGCCGCGCTTAGTTGTACCGATCTTATCGTCACCACGAATACCCTCAAGAGCCTGATCCAATGCCTGATGCACAGGAAGTATAAGAGTTGCATTCTCTGCAATCACAAAATTATCAGGGGCAACTTTAACGCCCTGCTCTTTAATCTTAATAATCTCCTTGGTCAGCGCCCACGGACAAATAACAACGCCATTACCAATCATAGAAATTTTATTTTTACGCACGATGCCAGAAGGCAGCAAATTCAGTTTATACACCTTGCCATCAATAACCAGAGTATGCCCTGCATTATGACCTCCCTGAAAACGAACAACCACATCCGCACGACTAGAGAGCCAATCAACGATTTTCCCCTTACCTTCATCACCCCATTGTGAACCTACAACTACGACATTACCCATGATTTTTCTCGCTTTTTAATCTTATAATTTAGTAATTTCATTATTCTTATATATGTGTGTGCATTCCGCGGGAGCAACACCATCACCCCGACCGCGCACAACAACCCAGCCCTCACTTTGCAGGCCGGATATAACATCCCATGATTCCGTAGCACTAACAAATACTTTATCACTTTCAGCCACCCGCTCAATCATCCCCGCTAACGCATCCATATAAATAGTGAATCCCCGTGCAACTTCATCACCACCATCATCCCCAAAACGCACATTATAAGTGCCACCACGCCCAAGCTCTGCGCTCAAACCTGATGCAAATAATGTAAAACCAAATGCATTATGATATTCAAAGCCTTCCTGCTCTAAAATATCAATACTTAAAGCTACATCATTAATTTTCATCTCTGACAGAGCCTTTTTTACTCCTGCGCAAACAAGACTCAAATACTTAATATCCCCGCATAAACTCTTATCAAGCTTAATTTTTTCAAGTTTCGCTATAGCATCTTCTGCATTACCCGATGCGACCATGGCCTGAGCAATAAGATTTGCACTAGATGAGTTTAATAACATCAACGCATCAAAATCGCGCTGTGCTACATATTTTCTAATGCTTCCAGCCTCGGCATCATCAACATTTTGCAATAGATAAGAGACAAATCTTGGCAAAGTCAAATCCAGAGTAATATCCTCAACCCCTAGAGATTTAAGCCCCAAGACAGATAAAACACAGATCTCTACATCACTTTCAATACAATCTGAATAGCCAATAAGCTCACACCCCACCTGCACAAATTGACGCTCCGTGCGCATTTGCGATCCGCGCCTGCGCAATACATCATTAGCATAAGCAAGTCGCAATGGGCGCTCATCCTTGCTAAATCGTGAAGATGCAATGCGCGATATTTGCGCAGTAAGATCAGAGCGCAAGCCCAGCATTCTATTACTTACGGGATCCATAAAGCGAAAAGTATCATTAGATAAACGCGCCCCCGGCCCCGGAGCC
>DAOWDF010000144.1 GCA_030639165.1 Alphaproteobacteria bacterium | reverse complement strand
CCTTCATCACAGGGATTTTAAGGCGCATACGGTCTTTTTCAAAATTGACTACGTATAACTTAATTTCCATTCCTGCGATAGATTGGGTTTCAATACCTTCAACACAGCCAACGCCATGTGCCGGATATACTACTTTATTACCTGCTTGAAAATCAAAATTATCGTTACCAGCCATATTTTATCACCTTTTCTTTTGTTTTAATTTTATAGTACTTAAGTAGTTATATATCTAATTCAGTGTTATAAATTCTAGCAGAAGATCCATTAGAATCTATGCTGATATTGCCTTTTGGCTTGCACTCTTAATCGGATATGTCCAGCATAGTAACAAATTTTTTGAGTTTTTTCAACAAAATTAAACACACACAGCAAATATTTACATATTATTTACTGTTTGCTGTTTTAATATTGCGCTTAAGTGTTTAATATTATTGTATTTTAGAGCTATAAATAATTTTGGAAATAATATGATAGAACCTGACTTAAATCTACAAAAACCATTAGAGGATTACATTGAGTTTTTTGAAAAGCTTAATTCGAGGTCGCTTCCTTTATTGGGAAGCATTGTTGATCCATCAGTATCTTTTCAAGATCCGTATCATTATATGAAGGGATTTGGCGATGTTTCGCTTTTGCTTGAGCGACGTTTAAGTATTTGCGCGCAAAGGCGTTATAAAGTTAGTGACTTTATGTGGGGGAGAAGGGAGGCTACTGCGTATATATATTGGAATTTAAGCTATAAGCAGAAAAAGAAGGCTATGCGCAAAGTTTCGACTGATAATTTTTTGATTGAGGGTATGAGCGAGCTAAAATTCTATCCTGATGGTAAGATATTTTCTATTTCAGAATTTTGGGGTGATCATGATGGCTTTGACGTGAAGTCTTATGTTCTGCCTATATCAGAGTAAACTGCTTGGCTTTGGTGTCTATTTTTGCCCCTGCGCCTATAGGCATAGTGTAGAGGTTTTCTCCGTGGCCGAATGGCAGGTTGTGAAGCACAGGAATATCAAGCCCTTCTATATGTTCTGATATAATATCTTCTAAGGAATAGCCAAATGGGCGGCCTGTTTCTTGTAGGTCTGTAAACTCTCCGAGTGCTAGAGCTTTGATGTCGCCCAGAACCCCAAGACGTTTTAAGTGCAGAAACATGCGGTCAATGCGGCTTAGGTCTTCGTTGCAATCTTCGAGGAATAATATTTTATCTTTATAAAACTCATTAGGCAGGGTTTGCGGGAGATATTGGAAGATACTAAGGTTGCCGCCAACTAATTCCCCTTCGGCGCAACCTTCTTGTAATATATTTTCATCGCTAACAGGGTAGGAAACATTTTTGCCGCCTAATAGCTCGAGCAAATGGTCAAGCTGTTTATATTTATGGAGGTTTTTAAATACGGGGCCGTGGAATGTTATTATATCGCTGTGAGCGTATATGGCGTTTAGCAGGGAGGTAACATCGCTAAAACCGATTAGGGTTTTTGGCGCAGAGGTCAATCTATTGAAGTTTATGGTTTCCAGTAAGTGCGTGCAGCGATTTCCTCCGCCAGCAGCCCAGATTGCATTAATATCTTTGCGTTGCCACAAGCCTTGGAACGCCAGAGATTTTTGTAAGTGAGAGCCAGCAGATTGATGTTCACGCTCATAGGTTTGTGGGTGAATGAAAACCTTAAAGCCTCGCTTTTCTAAAATAGCGGTGGATTTTTCTATATCCGCTTTTTCGACGTAGCTAGAAGGGGCGAAGACCCCGATGGTATCACCAGCTTTAAGGGCAGGAGGTTTTATGCTCATCTTATTTAGCCATCAATATTTATTTTCTTTATAAGCTCAGCGCGAATTGTTTCTGCATCGTCATTATTAATCTGACAAGTGCCTGCTGCTTTATGGCCTCCGCCATTATATTTAAGCATTAGGCTGCCCACATCTGTTTTGCTGGAACGATCTAAGATTGATTTACCCGTTGCAAATACAGTGTTTTGCTTATTCTTACCCCATAGGGCATGTATAGAAATGTTGCATTGTGGGAATAGGGCGTAAATAGTGAAGCGGTTTGTTGACCAGATTGTCTCTTCCTTGCGCAAATCGAGAACTACTAGATTACCATACACGGTAGAGCAGCGTTTAATTTGCTCTTCACTTTTTTCTTTGTGTTCCATATATAGGTCTACGCGCTCTTTCACATCGGGAAGTTCAATAATATCTTTGATATTATTATGATCGCGGCAATAATCTATTAATTGCATCATTAGCTGGTAATTAGAGATATTAAAGTCACGGAAACGCCCGAGGCCAGTTCTCGCATCCATTATAAAGTTTAGTAACTCCCAGTCTTTTGGGTTAAGTATTTCATCCTTGTTGAAATCCGCTGAGTCCGCTTTATCAACGGCAGCCATCATTTCTTCGGAGATATTGTTAAAGCCTTGTTTCCCGCCAAAGTAATTATAAACTACGCGCGCGGCAGATGGCGCTTCTATATCTATAACGCGGTGGCCTGTTGTTTCATCTATGCGTTCTACTTCACTGGCATGGTGATCAAATGCTAAATGTACGCCTTCGACAAATGGAAGGTTAGTTGTTATATCGTTTTCTGTAACCTCGATTAGACCATCTTGCATATCTTTCGGGTGGGCAAATGTAATCTCGTCAATAAGACCTATATCTTTTAGTAAAACGCCACAGACAAGGCCGTCCATATCACTACGAGTAATCAGGCGGTATTTCTTTCCTGCTTCTGGTTGTATTTTAAAATTTTCCTGTGACATGGTTTTATCCTAATCCTAATATGTTGTTTATAGATACAGACTTAATACAGTAACTCAAAAACTATAATACTTGGTAAATGCTATAAGTATAGTCTTTTGAATTTAATTTGTAGATGTGGATTCTATGAAATATAGAGGTCTTTTTTTAGATTCGCCGAATATGCGGCCGATATATTCTCCTAATATACCAATACTTAGCAGCTGCAATCCACTGAAAAATGAAATCATGACCGATAGAGATGCCCAACCAGCAACATCGCTGCCGAAGAATATGGTTTTGAATATTATGAAAGCCCCGAATATAAATGAAATCATGGAGATGATTAGCCCGAATATGCTGGCTACCCTTAATGGAACGGTGCTAAACCCTGCTATACCTTCTAAAGCTAGATTGCATAGCTGGAAGTAATTCCATTTAGTCTCACCGGCGGCTCTCGGCGCGCGGTTATAGGGCATGGCAACTTGTTTATAGCCTATCCACGCGAATAGACCTTTCATAAAGCGGTGCTTTTCACGCAATTGGATTAGTGCATCAATGGAACGTCTGTTCATTAGGCGGAAATCGCCAGTGTTCTTTGGTATCTCAACATTATTAGCTATGTAGTTAATTACGCTATAGAAGCTTTTAGCCGTGAATTTTTTTAGCCAAGTTTCGCCCTCGCGCTCCATTCTTTGGCCGTAAACCACGTCCGCGCCAGTATCTTTCCAGATTTTGATTAGTTCTTTTATAAGTTCTGGCGGGTCTTGTAAATCTGCATCAAGGATAATAAGGGCTGTGCCTTTTGCGCTATCAATGCCCGCAGTCATGGCGGCTTCTTTACCGAAATTACGCGATAGGTTGATAATTACGGCGCGCTTGTCAGACTTGTAGGTTTTTTCAAGTAGCTCCTGAGTTTTATCACTGCTGCCGTCATTTATATAGATTATCTCAAAATCATAAGGTAGTGGATCAATGGCTTTGGTTATAGCTTTGTGGCATAAATCGATCATATCCTCTTCGTTGTAGCAAGGTACAATAATCGAGATTAGCTCTTTTGGCTTTTTCTTAGGCGCTGCCTTTTTCTTTGCAGGAGCTTTTGCTGTGGTTGTTTTTTTTGCCGTGGCCATATTTGATTTCCAAATTTATTACATATCTATTTTTAACACATATACATCATGCATCACAATCTTATCACTATCAGTGTTATTAAATGCTAAAGATGAATTATATGGAATTGTGTCATAGAATTTATAGTTGTTCATTGCCCTTTTAAAGTGAATATTTTTCATCAGAAAATCCATGAAGTTCCTGTTTGTTATATCTGAATTATTATCTCTATATTGTGGAATAGTGATTACGCTAGGGATATAACGCTTCATATCAAGGGCAATCATATCTACATACACCATCATTTTTTGTTTGATGGCCTTCTTTTCTTCCTCATCACTTGCTTTTTCATACTGTAATGAAAGGCCGTGTAGAGGCCATAGCTGCCCGAAGCGAGAGCCATTTGTAAGATTGGTCATATATGGAAGGGTGGTGAGCTGTGATTTAAAGTCATAGCTTGCATATACTCTGTTCCATGATAGCTCATCAATTGTTTCTATTAGCGGTTGGGCGTAGAACTGCTTTTGTGTCAGGGGTTGAGATTTCTTGCTAGCGATATATGGAGCGCTTAAAGCTATGATAATCCCGCAGCTAATCCATATTGAGATATCAGTATATTTGGTAATGGATTTAGCCATAGAAAATATTCCAAGGAATAGAGCCAGCATTCCAAAGCTTAAAAACGGTAAGGCCTGATAGTGAAAGCCTTTCATTTGCATGTAATATGGAATGACGCAGATTAAGCTCAGGGCTGCGGCTGAGAAAATCATGCATCTTATTTGACTGTCGCGGGGAGTGAGGAGCCCTAGTGCAATGGCTATGGCAGAATAGATAAGTAAGTATAGCCTTGAGCTTATCGGGAATGGTTTGTCTGCGGCATATATAGACGTTATTTCAGGCAGCATGACGCTTATATATTCAGGGGTGTATATGTATAT
>DAOWDF010000181.1 GCA_030639165.1 Alphaproteobacteria bacterium | reverse complement strand
TACCGCAATGAAATGGCAAAGATCAGAGAAGCTAATCCTGATTTAAAATTCCGCTCTATTGTAAAGAAAGGTGATCTTCACTTATCTGCTGCTCGCCATTCAGAATATAAATGGGTGGATGAGGAAAAATTTGATGATATTCCATTTTATATTTATGGCGAAAAAACAGCCATGCTTTTATTTGAAAAGAACAACATAAATATTGTCGTCATAAGCCACCCTAAACTTACTGCATTCTATAGACAGCAATTTAATACTGTATGGGATAAAGCAAAAGACCTTGATACAAGACCTATCGATCATCTACCGCAAGGAGTGAATGAGAGAAAAAATGATAAGTGATCTAGTCAAAAAATTTGACGCGCAATATACGCAAAAGATAAATCTGGTGGCAAGTGAGAATCTTTCATCAGAGAATATGCGCTATGCTTTGCAATCCGACCTTAACCATCGCTATGCTATACCTCCCAAAGGGGAGCGCGATGCAGCTATTTGGGAATATCCAAATCAGAATATTATCAGGGAGATCATATCTGAAACAGAGAATATTGCTTGTGAATTATTCCATGCTAGCTGCGTTGATATTTCGCCATTATCAGGTAATCAAGTCGCTTTAATTATGTTGACTTGCCTTTTGCCGCAAGGCGATAGCTTTCTGTCTGTTGGCGGTAATGATGGTGGGCATTTCACAACCTCAATACTGGCAAAGAAGCACGGTTATCATAGGTTTGATATACCATATAAGAATGGCAATATAGACGTAGAAGAAACAGCCGCGCTTGTTAAAAAATCTAATGCCAAGCTAATATTCTTAGATGCATCTATGATCTTACACCCATACCCATTGCGCGAGCTAAGACAAGCTGTTGGTAATGATATAGTTATTTCTTATGATGCATCACACACGCTAGGCATTATTGCTGGCGGGGCGTTTCAATCTCCATTAGAGGAAGGTGCGGACTTCTTACATGGATCAACTCATAAATCTTTATGGGGGCCACAAAAAGCCATTATATTATCCAAGCATGATAGAAGCAGCCAGTTAGCCCGCAAGGTTTTTGATCGCATAATTCCTGAATTTGTATCAAATGCGCACCCGCACCATATAGCAGCCCTTGGCATAGCTTTAGAAGAAGCGCGTGATTTTGGCGCAGCATATGCCAGCGCGGTTATCAGTAATGCCCGCATATTCGCTATAGAGCTAACACGTAGAGGTTTTAAGATAGCAAACGCAAATAGTGGATTTACTGACAATCACCAATTACTTGTAAAGATTGGAAGTGAAAAAGATGCCGTGATTGCTTTTCAATTATTAGAAAAGGCCAATATCAATGTTAATCAAATTAAAATGCCTTACACAAATGGCGCAGAATATGGTTTGCGCCTTGGTTTTTCTGAAATAACCCGCCGTAATATTAGTGGCAATACTACCATCGAAATTGCAAATCTATTAGCTGACGTTATTTTGCAAAAAGATAGCGTTACAAATGTACGCGATAAGATTAAAACTATATCATCTTATCGCACTGGCATTGCTTACACGCACGAACCATTAGATGCCCAAAGCATCATAAAAAAATCAAAATTAAGAGCATAGCTTTTATTCTGTTATTCATTTTATGAATCATTAGCACTAATCATGCTCTACATTTAACAAGTATTGGCGTTCCATTACAATTCCTTCCGGTGATTATTGTAATGGTGTTGCACTTATATGTTGAGGGGAAGATCCATTAAAGTTTATTGGCATCAATTCCGAATATGATGCATTTGGAGATAAGCGCTTTAACTATATTGCTATCACTATTTAAGGGCATTTTCTTGTTTGCGTTAAATTTTATTATGATTTCATTTGATAGTTCTGCATAGCTACGATTTTCTAGATCCTTGTATAGGTATGGAAGACCTGATGTGGCTACACTATTCCGGACAGAAAAGTTATAAAAGTCTAAAATAAGGAATAGAAAAAATGTCATCAAGGAAATACAAGCAGTACCCCGCAGAATTCAGGGAATCTTCAGCGAAATTAGCATTAG
>DAOWDF010000014.1 GCA_030639165.1 Alphaproteobacteria bacterium | reverse complement strand
CTAACAATCGCATTCGGCAAACTAGCTGCCCAATATGAAATATCAAGTATATAGTCAATCCCAATCCCAACAACTTGCAACGGAAAATAATCTAGCCCAAATGGCATTAATATAAGGCTGAGCAAAGCAAAGGGCATCACCACAAAGGCTAGTAGTGGCACAGCCACAAAATTTGCAATAGACCCCATATACGAGACCTGCCCGAAATGATAGAGAGAGAACGGCGCAGTAGCAATGCTAGCAATCACCGTAGTCATACAAACACCTATGAAATACAACAAGACTCTACGGTGAAGGCCAGCCTTATGATTAAACTTAATCCAGTACTTACGCGTCACATCATAGAAATAAATTAGGCAGGTCACTGCCGCAAATGACATGTGAAAGCTTGCAGATACAAGGCTCTCTGGCGCTATAATTAAAATGACAAAGGCGGCAAATGCCACAAGCCGCAAGGATATTGGCGATCGATCAATTATTATCGCCAAAAACACAATTGCAATCATAAGTACTGCACGTTGCGTCGGCACGGTTGAGCCAGCCAGCAGCATATAAAATACTGCTCCCATCAGAGCAAATACCGCCGCTATCTTCTTAATTGGATAGCGTAATGCCAAACTTGGAATAGCCACCAAAATAAGGCGCAATAGAAAAAATAATGCCCCAGATACTAAACCAACATGCAAGCCAGATATGGCAAGCATATGCGCTAGACCTGCATCTCGCACTACCTGACGATCATCATCAGACAATGCATTCTTATGTCCAACCATCAGAGCTAACGCTACGCCAGCTTGCTGCGGAGTTAATTGAGCTATAATTTTATTTGCAATTATCTGCCGCAAAGCTTCTACACCAGACCAAGATGAACCAGCAGGAATTATAATTTCGGGCGCATTATAGATAAAACCTACCGCGCCAATACCCTTAAAATAAAGATACCGACGAAAATCAAATGCATCAGGCATTAATGGTGGTGATGGCGGATTTAATAATGCTAGTGCTTTAACGCGCTGTCCAATTTTAAGCCCATCATCTGCACGCGCTCGCAATCGGATTTTACGTGGGGTTTTAGGCTTATCCAAACCCTCAATCACAAGATTAGATAGTGTTACTCTACTACCATCACCCTCCTCCATCTTCTCAATAGCAATAATACTGCCAACTATATCAACAGGGCCAATTTTTTTCTCTATTACCGGAGTATCTATAAGCTCAGTTCTAATTTTAGCATTTAATAACCCCGATATAGCTAGCAAAAGCACAAAAAATATAAAAACAAGCGCATGCCCAGCTACTCCGTTATTTTTAAAAGAGCGCAGCAATATATAAACCGCAAGAAACAGCCCCCAAACCATTACTAACAAAATCAACGGTGGCTCAAAATTAATAGAAAAATACAGCCCGATACCACTGGCAAAAAACACAGGAAGCCACAGATAATAATTTTCACGCTGACGAAGGAATATTTCCCTAAGCTGCACTGCAATATTATCTATGATTAAATACCTTGGCATGTTAGACATGTGCTTCATTTGTGTATATTGAATTAGAGCACACTAAGTTTAAGTGTAGCTAAGCAAATGAGCCTCTACATATTTTATAAGTAAGGCAAAATTTAACGACGCCCACAATTAAACTAAGAAAGCTCCAGTAATGACTGTTGTAACACGTTTTCCACCATCTCCCACAGGTTTTATGCATGTTGGTAATGCACGTACAGCCCTTTTTAACTGGCTATATGCTAGGCATAACAATGGTAAATTTATTGTCCGCATCGAAGATACCGACCGCAAGCGCCACTCAGAAGCAGCAGTGGACGCCATTATGGATGGCTTAAAATGGCTAGGGCTAGATCATGATGGCGAAGTTATATCACAGTTCTCACGTCAAGAGCGCCACAGAGAAATCGCTCAGCAAATGATTGATAAAGGACAAGCGTATTACTGTTATTGCAGCCCTGAAGAACTAACCGAAATGCGCGAGAAGGCTAAAACAGAGGGCCGTAAAACATTTTACGACCGCAGGTGGCGCGACGCTGACCCTGCTGATGCGCCCAAAGATATAAAGCCAGTTGTGCGCATAAAAGCGCCGTTAGAAGGCTCTACAACTATCCATGACAAAGTCCAAGGCGAGGTAACAACTCCAAATGACCAGCTTGATGACTTCATAATACTTCGCAGTGACGGCACACCAACTTATATGCTATCAGTGGTTGTTGACGACCATGATATGGGCATAACCCATATCTTGCGCGGTGATGACCATTTGAATAACACCTTCCGCCAAAAAATAATATTCGATGCAATGGGCTGGGATACTCCAATTTTTGCACATTCGCCTCTTATTCATGGCGCGGATGGCGGTAAATTCTCCAAGCGTCACGGCGCACAAAGCGTACAAGAATTCCGTGATATGGGATACTTGCCCGAAGCCTTGGTTAACTACTTACTACGCCTTGGCTGGTCGCATGGTGATGATGAAATCATACCTACTGAAAAAGCTATCGAGTGGTTTAATCTTGAACATATCGGCAAAGCTCCTGCTAAATTCGACTTTGCAAAGCTCGATAGCTTGAACGCGCATTATATAAATGAAAGCACCGCCGAACATTTGATTAATCAATCTTTGGCATTTTACGAGCAACGCCACGGAATTACGCCCGATGATGTTGGTAAGTCACGTATAACCCAAGGCATTGATGAGCTAAAATCCAGAGCAAAGACTCTACTGCAATTCGTAGATGAAAGCGCATTCTACGCTAAATCAATTCCACTTAGTTTTGACGAAAAAGCACTTAAAAATCTAGATGGAGCAGAAGAAATATTGCTCGCATTAAAAGCTGCAATTGAAAACACAACAGAGATTAATGCTGAAAAAACTCAAGAAATCTGCAAGTCTGTAGCAGATGAATTTAAAGACGGAAAACTTGGAAAAGTAGCTATGCCACTAAGGGCTGCGCTAACTGGAACAACAGTTTCACCTTCAATATTCCATGCTGTAGAGATTTTAGGAGCCGCTGAAACATCCGCGCGCATTCAAGCTGCTATTGAAAGATAGCCATATTTAGACTATAGTTTCTAACCTAACCTTTTATCAAGGACATCCATCGTGAACAAGAATCCAAAAACAGAAAAAACATTTACTCTAACCAATGATGAAACTGGTGAATCATTCAAATTGCCAGTTCTAGAGGGTACAGAAGGGCCACCTGTTATTGACATTCGCAAGCTTTATGCACAAACAGGACATTTCACATTCGACCCAAGCTTTACTGCAACTGGTAGCTGTAAATCTAGACTGACATTCATAGATGGCGAAAAAGGTATTCTATCACATCGCGGTTATCATATCGCAGATTTAGCAGAAAAAAGTAGCTTCCTAGATGTTGCTCATTTATTGCTATATGGTGATCTACCAAATACAAAAGAAAAAGAAGATTTTGACAATGAAATCAGATACCACACAATGGTTGATGAACAGGTAAACTTCTTCTATCGCGGATTTAGGCGCGACGCTCACCCTATGGCAATTATGTGCGCAGTTATGAGCGCACTATCCGCTTTCTATCATGATTCTTTAGACATAAACGATCCTGAGCAGCGTGAAGTATCAGCGCACCGTCTTATTGCAAAGGTTGCAACATTAGGCGCGATGACACATAAATATTCAATTGGTCAGCCCTTTATGTATCCACGCAATGATTTATCATTCTCAGAAAACTTCCTCTATATGTGTTTCGCAGTGCCAGCGGAGCCATATAAAGTAAATCCAGTACTAGCCAATGCAATGGATAAGATATTGATACTGCATGCAGATCATGAGCAAAACGCATCGACGTCAACTGTACGTTTGGCTGGTTCATCACAAGCAAATCCATTCGCATGTGTAGGCGCTGGCATTGCATCACTTTGGGGGCCTAGCCATGGTGGAGCAAATCAGGCTGTGCTAGAAATGCTTGATCAAATAGGCTCGGTAGATAAAATCCCTGAATTTATTGCACGCGCAAAAGACAAAGATGATCCATTCCGCCTAATGGGCTTTGGTCATAGGGTATATAAAAACTTTGATCCACGCGCAAACGTCCTTAAAAAAGCCTGCGATGAAGTTCTTGCTGACCTTGGAGTAAGTGATCCTAGGGTTGAATTAGCAATGGAACTTGAGCGCATTGCACTAGAAGATCCATATTTCGTAGATCGTAAATTATTCCCTAATGTTGATTTCTATTCAGGCATAATCCTTAGCGCAATGGGCTTTCCTACAAGCATGTTCACTGTATTATTTGCAGTTGCCCGTACAGTGGGCTGGATTTCACAATGGAAAGAAATGCTTGAAGAGCCTGCACTACGTATTGGCCGTCCAAGACAGCTATATACTGGCCCAAAATCAAGACCATATGTTGATATAAAAGATCGAAAATAGAATAGCTATAGATTATTAAATATAGCTGTTAAGCCTATCGGACTAACAACAACATTTTCATTAGCTGTCTCATTTGAAGCAACAGCCTGATCTACATGATCAGTGCTTTCTTCAAGAACACTAGTAATAAAATTAACAGCTTTAGTAGAAGGTGATACGCCATCTCCACCACCTAATAAACCGGCAATAGCCTTAAAGTCTTCCTTTTGTGCATCCTGCTGGGCTTTGTCATCAAGTAAGTCATTTGCCTTTTGCGCAATATAATCTGCATTACAATTTTTCTGCAAACATTCTGGCACGACCTCTCTTCCAAGTAATATATTAGCCAAATGCACATATTTTGTTTTCAGCATAAACTTCAAAATCAGTGCTGTAATTGGATTTATTTTATATGCAATAATGTGAGGGACACCAGCATATGCCAGCTCCAGCGCCACCGTCCCCGAAACAGCAATAGCTATATCACAAGCTTTAAATGCACTCCATTTTACATCTATATTTTCAGATATATGAGTCGGTGCCTTCATATCCTCTAATATTTTTCTAACTTTATACTCGACCTTAGGCAAAGTAGGAGCAATAACATGTATATCACTACGAAACTCATTTATAATACCGACGGATTCCTTAAGGGTCTTGCTTAAGTTTTTTAACTCTGATTCCCTGCTCCCCAGAAACAACCCAATAGTTTTGCAATCCTCTGGGATTTCCCTCGCGCTCCTGAAATGCTCACCAGTAACATTATCCAAATCATTAGTAACTATAGGATGCCCAACATGCGCAGCCTTCAATCCATTACGAGTATATAGTTCAACCTCCATATCAAATAAACACATCATTCCATCAAGATATGGGGCAATATTACTTGCTCTAGCTGGTCGCCATGCCCAAACACTAGGCGATACATAGTGTATAATCTTCCCCTTAAAAATACCGTTCTTTTTAAGAGCCTTAGCAAGAATAAAATTAAAATCTGGGAAATCAACAGTAATAACAGCATCAGGTTGCTGCTTCTCAATCTCCTCCGCAATAAACTTATTTAGCTTTATTAGTCTAGGAATTTTAGGTAGAACTTCCCATATACCGATAACAGAAATTTGATCCATAGGCAGTAACTCTTCAAAGCCAGCTTCCTTCATAAGAGGGCCGCCTACTCCAAAGCAGCGTGTATCATCACCATGTTTTTCCTTTAATGCAGTAATTAAAGGCGCGGCCAAAGCATCTCCAGAGTTTTCTCCAACTACAAAAAAGAAATTCATATTGATACGTCCTTATGATTAATCGATATTTATGCCAATAATAAATATCCCATGTTTATCCGCTAATTTAACTACGGCATCTAAATCAGTAATGATAACATTATTTGCATGAACAGCAATGCCACTAAGCCCTGCTTTATATGCATTAATAACAGTATTCTCACCAATTGTAGGTAAATCAAGATTTTTATCTTGCTGTGGCTTACAACTTTTAACTAGAATCCCTCTGCCACCTTTTTGTAATAGCAAAGTGCAGCGCTCAATTAGAGCGTCAGTTCCCTCAACCGCCTCAACCCCGACAACCATACCATTTTGCACAATAACAGATTGCCCAATATCCATGGCCCCAATCAATTGTGAAGCCTTAATTCCGAGTTCTATATTACTACAATCCTCTGCTGTAGGAGATGCCCCTCCTAACAGACCTTCGCCTACAATAACCTCATCACAGAACTCTTGAATACCATGCAAAGTAAAACCCTCAAGCTCAAGCTCCGTTTTAATCCTGTCCAACACCTGATTATCACCCATAGATTTTAAAGCCATGCTTGCAAGCATCTTAACTGCCCTAAAATCAAGCTTTATCTTAGAAAATGAAGGACGCTTAATACTACCAATCAAGACAAGATCAGTAACACCGTTAGATTTAAAGTATTTAATTATTTTACCTACTGAGCCAAGCCCAACCCAGCTATGATTATGGCCATCCATAATATCCACTGATGTTTGGCCTTCAAAACCAATTATAAATGGCTCTATATTTTTATTCTGACAACTAGAAACCAGTTTGGCCGGCAAGCTACCTCCGCCAGCTATAATACCTAATTTTTTTGATTTTATTTCTTGCGTGGCTGACATAGCGGAAATCTAGTTTTTGCCTTAGCAAAATTAATTATAGACATTGTTAAATCATCATTAGAGAAATCATCAGATGCCGTATTAATACGCTGCTCTAATGTACCATTATTATTATCAAATAATTGCTTAAATGCACGTTGTAATTGCTTTATCTCTATTTTATCAAAGCCACGGCGCTCAAGCCCAATAAGG
>DAOWDF010000084.1 GCA_030639165.1 Alphaproteobacteria bacterium | reverse complement strand
TTATTCATAGCCAAAGTTTTCCAAGGTGGCGCGCAAGACACTTTAATGAAGGAACTGAAAAAGAGCTTTAAGAGCGTTAAGCATGTAAAGCCGCCAGCTAGCCGTAAAAGTAGTTCCGAGCAGTACCTTGTTGCAACAGGATTTAAGGGCCTGCAAGATTAGAATAGCCTAGGCGTGCATTAGAGGTTTTCTCACATTAAATGGGTTTTCGTGACTATATAGATTTTTAAGTCCTTGTTCAAAATCAGTGCCATCTTTTGCGGATAATTTTATACCAACCCGTATAATATCAAAATCTTCTATTTTAGCAGCACGTTTAATATTATAGCGCATATTTTCAGTTCCACTTAATGTGCTGTAATATGGCGTAATTGTTATTAACCCTTTCGCTCTATCTTCAATATCATTTTTAAATTTTTGAAAATGTGAGTTTTCAGATATCGTCTCTTCAATATTTTGTAATGCATCACTGTCCATTAATGTTGGGCTGTTACGGCAATCAATAATTGTATCTTCCCAGCTATAGTGGCGCTCATATCCAAAATTATTGCTAATTCCAAATTCGGTTTTCGCATTATTGGATATAAATGTGTGGGTTCTGACTTTTCTTATTTTATCTAAATGGCTAAGTAAATTGCTCTGAGCCATAGATAGTAGCGAGTTCTCTCCAATTATCTTTACATATATATGCGCTATATTATTGCTAGGTATCATATATTCACCTTTGGTTTATACGTTTAACCTTAACTATACTTACAAAACCCTAATAAACACTTATTTTTCATATGCATTTCATCGGTATTTTATCTAATTTTTATGCACTATGTAGGATCTGTTGTGATGTGCATTTGTTAGGCGCATGAATTTCAAACTTTACATTTGCTAAAAATACGCTATAACTCACCTGCAAATTTCGCCAATAAATTTAAACGCTGGAGATTTGCATTATGGCTCGTATAAAAGATTCAACTAAAATTCGTGAAGCATTAACATTTGATGATGTGCTGTTAGTTCCTTCGAGCTCAGAAATTCAGCCTAATGAGGTTGATACCTCAACTAAAATCACACAGGAAATATCACTTAATATCCCTGTATTATCTGCGGCAATGGATACCGTAAGTGGCGCGGATATGGGCATAGCTATGGCGCAAAATGGTGGCCTTGGAGTATTGCACAGAAATATGGAGATTGAGCAGCAAGCTGCTATGGTACGCAAAATAAAGCGTTTTGAATCTGCCAAGGTTATGGATCCAATTACAATTCGCCCTGATGCCACTTTAGAGAATGCGTGGGAATTAATGGGCTCGCATAAAATTTCAGGTATTCCAGTGACTGAAGAAAATGGTCTATTAGTCGGCATTTTAACTAATCGCGATGTTCGTTTCGCTCAAGACCCGAGCCAGCCTATTAGAGAGTTAATGACTCATGAAAACCTTGTGAAGGTTAAAGAAAATATAACCAAAGAAGATGCTAAGAAATTACTGCACCAACACCGCATTGAAAAGCTAGTTATTGTTGATGATGCGGATAATTGTATAGGCCTTATGACGGTAAAGGATATTGAAAAGTCTAAACTTTTTCCTGTGGCCACTAAAGATTCTGAAGATCGTCTGCGCGCTGGGGCTGCTGTTGGGACTGGTGATATTAATGGTATTCAAAGAGCTGCTGCTTTAGCTGAAGCTGGCCTTGATCTGGTGGTAGTTGACACTGCGCATGGTCATTCAAGAGCAGTACTCGATACGGTTGCACAAATCCGCAAAGAAAACCCTGATTTGCAAATTATGGCAGGAAATATTGCTACGGCAGATGCAGCCATCGCGCTTATTCAGGCTGGTGCAAATGCGGTTAAGGTTGGTATTGGCCCAGGATCAATATGCACCACGCGAATAGTTGCTGGTGTTGGTGTGCCGCAACTTACGGCGATTATGGATGTGGTTGGCGTTTGCGAGAAAAGAGGCGTTCCTGTTATCGCTGATGGCGGAATTAAATATTCTGGAGACTTTGCGAAGGCCATAGCGGGCGGCGCGAGCGCTGCTATGATGGGCGGCGTATTTGCTGGAACCGATGAGGCTCCGGGTGAGGTTATTTTATTCCAAGGGCGTTCATATAAATCATATCGCGGTATGGGCAGCGTAGGCGCCATGGTTAAGGGCTCGGCTGATCGTTATTTCCAAGGCAATGTTAATCAGAGTAATAAGCTTGTCCCTGAAGGGATTGAGGGGCGCGTACCTTATAAAGGGCCAGTTAGTAATGTTATTCATCAAATGGTAGGCGGTTTGCGCGCTTCTATGGGCTATACTGGCTCTCGTAACATTCAAGATATGCGCGAGAAAACCGAGTTTATCCGTATGACCGGCGCGGGATACAAAGAATCCCATGTCCATGATGTGACAATCACTCGTGAAGCCCCTAATTATAGAACTGAGAGTTAGAAAATATCATGAAACCAGCATCCCGTATTCAAGCCACCATAGAAATCCTCGAGCGCGATCAAGATATTCGCGTTCCTTTGGACTCCTGCGTTGGTGATTATATGCGTAATCGTCGTTATATCGGTTCAAAAGACCGCCGTGACGTTGCCGAGCGCGTTTATGAAATTGCACGCCATCATGCGCGCATTGGTTGGTGGTTAAGTAAAAATGAGGTAGATGATACCCCGCGTGCGCGCGTTATATGCTGGCTGGCTCTGGGCTCTGGTGCGGATGAAAAGCGTTTCCGTGATCTGTTCGATGGCTCTTCCTATGCGCCAGAAAAGCTGGATGACGAGGAGGAAGCATTAGTTAAAAAGCTTGTCGGTCAGAATATCGAACATAAAGATATGGAAGAGGCTATTCTCGTTGAATGCCCGCCTGATCATGAGGCAGTGCTGCGCGATTATTTCGGAGATGCATTTAAAGACGAGATGGTAGCAATGATCCATCCTGCAACTCTAGATGTTCGTGCAAATATCTTCACGATGGAACGCGAGAACGTGCAACAATCACTTGCCAAGGATGGAGTTGAAACAACGCCTACGCCATTTTCGCCATGGGGATTGCGCTGCGCGGAGAAGGCTTATCTCTCCAAAACTAAGGCGATGAATAAGGGGTGGCTTGAGATTCAAGATGAAGGCTCGCAACTAATTGCTCATGTCTGTGATGTTCAGCCATCTATGCAAGTCCTTGATTACTGTGCAGGTGGCGGCGGTAAAACGCTAGCCTTGGCATCAGCGATGAAGCGAAAAGGGCGCATTGTCGCTATGGATATTGATGCTAGGCGTTTAGAGAATGGGCGCAGGCGTTATAAAAAGGCGGGGCTAGCAGATATTATAGAGATCCGCCCGTTATCCGATGAGAAGCACAAGAAATGGTTAAAGCGCCAAAAAGCTACTTTTGATATTGTTCTTACCGATGTTCCATGTAGTGGAACTGGTACATGGAGGCGTAACCCTGATATGCGCTGGCGTAATTACGGCCCTACCTTAGAGGAGCTATTGCAAACTCAGAGCGATATTTTGGATAAAGTAAGTAAGGCCGTTAAAGTTGGCGGTAAGCTGGTTTACGCTACATGTTCATTGCTGCCAGCAGAAAATGAGCTGCAAATTGAAAATTTCTTGAAAAATCATGAGGATTTTGAAGTATCGCCATTAGATGAATCTCTTGGCTTGGGAACTCCGTATATGCGTTTAACTCCGCACCGTCATAAGACCGATGGCTTTTTTGCGGCTGTGCTTAAACGTAAGGAAAATTAGGCCAAGAAAATTTACCTAATATTAGCTATTGGTGACTATGATTAGCTTTTTGTGCAGCAAGGGGTTGCGCTTAAGATATTTTCTGTCAGAATGGGAAATGTTGACACGAATTAAAGAATTTTAAGGTTTTAAATATGTATAATGATGATAATTGGAATAGTGTAGAAGGTGAAGAGCTGTCAGGCTTCTTGGAGCAGATAAATCCTATTGATGGTAAATACCGCACTTCTCCTAACAGCACAAAAGTAGCTTGGCGCACATTGCCATTTTACGACAGTGTAGCACTAATTCGTGTTAGTGATGATAATTGGGTTAATAAGAAAATGACCATCTATTATCTAACGGATCAAGGAAATCTATTCCGCCTTAACGGTACATCTCCTCCAATTCATGAAGTTAATAGTAAGGCTCCGATTAAGGTTAATGAAGATAACGTGCTTGAGTATTTACGTTTCTTCTGTTTCTTCGTGCGTGGCGATGAAGGTCCATTTTACGTTGCCGAAGACATGTCAGATGCTAACTTGCCTCAGGATATGGACGCGACAACTCGCTCTGTAATTGAGGGAACTATTCGTCCAGCTAGCTTTGAAGGTATGAATGAGCAAGGCCACTTCCTTTGTGACGCGGTTGTGTTTTATTCAAACGCATTATTTATTGCTAATTTTGCAGTGCAGCAAGGCGGCATGATTGAAATGCTGAATGATGAGCCAATAGCTGGTGATTTAGCATCAAAGCTTGATAAGCCAATAGCTTAGTTTTTTACATCCAAGTGCGTGCGTTGTTAAATTTATTGTTACGTACATAGATATAAAAGAAACTAACATAGCTAAATTGAGTATTTTAGTTTGACATCAATCATATAAGCAGTTATAAACTCCCAATTCTTGATGAATAAACAGAATTTATTGCAGCCTTTAGGTTTTTAAGGCGCATTTTTTAAAGAGGTAAATATTATGCACCAGAAACGCACCTTCCAACCAAGCCGTCTTGTTCGCGCACGTCGCCATGGTTTCCGCTCTCGTATGGCTGACAGAAGTGGCCGCGCAGTAATAGCACGTCGTCGTTCTAAGGGTCGTAAACGCTTAAGCGCTTAATATTATTCCCACTTATTTTTTTTACCGCGTTGTTTCGTCTCTACCGTATTAAAATACGCCTACGTTCCTCTCGCCTTGTAGAAAAATAAATTGGAAAGAATATATAATCATGAATATATGCAAGAAAGAGCTGTCGGCAGTTAAAATGCTTACGGCTCGTTCTGATTTTCTAGCTGTGCAAAGCAAAGGCAGGAAATGGATTTCCCATGGCCTTATATTGCAAATCCGTAAAAATGATTTAGATATTATCCGCATCGGTTACACAGTTAGCAAAAAAATCGATAAATCAGCAGTAAAGCGCAATCGTATAAAGCGCCGTCTTCGCAGCATTATGGCAGAGATTATCCAAAAACACGCAAAGAGCGGGTATGATTATATTTTAGTTGGCCGTAAGTTAACCCGTACACGCAGTTATGAAACGCTTAAAAAAGATTTGAAGTGGTGTCTAAAGAAAACTGAATTATATCAAGATAATGGTTAAGATATTTCAATATATTATTAAATTATACTCTTTCTTAGTGTCGCCCCTATTAGGGCGCAATTGTCGCTTTCACCCCACATGTTCATCTTACGCGCATCAATCGCTAGGAAAGCATGGGGTTTTAAAGGGTTTGTATCTAATATTTTCAAGAATTTTAAACTGCCACCCATGGAGCAAACGAGATTTTCTTGATCCAGTGCCATCATCGTTTGCGTGGCGGAGTATCTTGGGGTATAAACGCTCCATATCTAAAAAAGAGAAAAAATAAGAAGGCTCTAAAAATCATGAATGATAAAGACAAAATGCACCCTGAAGATATGCGTAATTTAATTATTTTTGCATGTGCTTCAATTGTGATCTGGTTTTTGTACGAGACTTATATATTAGCGCCACAAGCTAAAGCTCTTAAGGACGCGAAGAACGCGCGCGCCGAGCTTATTTTACAAGACCCACAAATTTTAGAGCCTGTTATAGATATATCTCGTGATGAGGCTATTACCCAAACGCAGGATCTACGAATTCCCTTTGATAATGGCGAAGTTTTCGGCTCTATATCTCTAAAGGGCGGGATGATTGATGACTTATCCTTAAGGAGTTATTACAATACATTAGAGAAAAAAGAAAATGTAGCTATATTCACGCCAAGCCAAACCAAGGGCGCTCGTTATGTCGATTATGGCTGGGTTTCTGGTGATAAAGCTCTTAGCTTGCCTAATGCCTCATCTATTTGGCAAGTGCAGGGTAATCAGCTCCTAACTCCAGATACACCAATTACACTGACATGGAATAATGGTAAGGGCTTACGTTTTGAGCGTCTTATATCGTTAGATGATAAATATGTATTTAATGTTACCCAAAAAGTTTTTAATACTTCCGGCGCAGACGTTACTTTATATCCTTATGCTCTTATTTCTCAAACCGATATTCCTGCTGACTATGGCCGTACATGGGTGTCTCATGAAGGGCCGATAGGTTTTATTGGCGAAGAGCTAGAGCAAATGACCTATAGCGCAATGGCAAAAGATCCAAGTAAAAAAATCGAAGCCGAGAATGGCTGGATTGGTATTTCTGATAAATATTGGCTAACCGCTCTTATGCCATCGCAAGATACTATTTCAAAGTACCGTTTTAAATATACGCCTGACCCCGTAACGAAAAAGCGCAATAGATACCAGACTGATTATACTGGCGCGCCTATGGTTATCTCTGCTGGCGGAGAGGCTGAGACTTCTTATAATCTTTATGCTGGAGCAAAAGAAGTTTTGGTTCTTGAAGATTATCAGGATAAATTAGGCATCAATAATTTTGACCTAGCCGTAGATTTCGGCTGGTTCTGGTTCTTCACTTATCCTTTCTTTTTAGCTCTGCATTATATTGGTTTATATGTAGGAAATATGGGTGTTGCTATCCTTATTCTGACCGCAATTTTGCGAACAGCAGTATTCCCACTTACCAATATATCTTACCGCTCATTTGCTAAAATGAAGGTGGTTGCGCCGCAAATTACAGAGCTGCGTGAAAAACATGGTGATGATAAGGAAAAGCTACAAGCTGATATAGTAAAGCTTTATCAAAAAGAGGGCGTAAATCCTATGTCTGGTTGCCTGCCTATATTAGTGCAGATACCGATTTTCTTCGCTTTTTATAAAATCTTATTTGCAACGATAGAGATCAGACATACGCCGTTTTTCGGCTGGATTAAGGATTTGTCAGCAATGGATCCGACTAGCGTGTTTAATCTATTTGGTCTTCTGCCTTATAATGTACCTGAGTTTTTGATGATCGGTGCTTGGCCTTGTATGATGCTAGTGGTTATGCTTGTTCAGAAAAAGCTAAACCCGCCGCCACAAGATAAGATGCAGCGTGATATGATGAATTTCTTCCCGTTTTTCATTACTTTCATCATGGCAAAATTTGCATCAGGACTTGTGATTTACTGGACATTTAGCGCACTGCTTTCAATTATTCAGCAAGCTATAATTATGCGTTCAATGAATGTGCCAATCTACATATTTAACCGCGACAAGTTTAAGGAAGAGCTTGAGACTAAGGTTGATGAAGGCCCTGACGTTCACCCATTAATAGAGATGGCGGAAGACGAAGCAGAAAAGGCTTTATTCGGTGAAGGTGAAAAAGACACTGAGCCAACAAAGCCGATCAAGCCCTTAAAACCTAAAAAGAGCAAAAAGAAGAAATAGGTCTTTGGTCATTCAAATGTGGTCGTTGTTAAACTTCGGCTAATGTATAAAAGTAAATGGAAATATCTAGATTATGGATGAAGAATTTTCAAAAGCTGAAATAGAAACAGCGCGTAAGATTTTCTCGGGTACGTGCGATTTTATGCTCGGCGTTGCTGCTCTTGGAGGGCTGCCAGAAGCTAAAAATCCTGAGATAGCCTTCGCTGGACGCTCTAATGTTGGTAAGTCATCACTTGTAAATGCACTGACGGGGCGTAATACTTTGGCGCGTACCTCTAACACGCCTGGTCGCACGCAAGAGCTCAATTATTTCAACCTTGCTGATCGCATTTATATGGTTGATATGCCAGGGTATGGTTACGCTAAAGTCTCCAAAGAAAAAATTAAGGCATGGACTGATCTAATATTCTCTTACCTCCGCGGCAGGCCTACGCTACGTTGTGTTTTTATTCTTGTTGATGCTCGCCATGGCCTAAAACCATCGGATATTGACCTAATGAAGATGCTGGATAGCTCGGCTGTATCATACAGAATTGTGCTGACTAAATCAGATAAGGTTAAGGATCATGATTTAGAGAAGGTAAAAGAAAAAATTCTAGGAACCGTCAAATCTCATCCCGCTGCATATCCTGAAATATTGCACACTAGCAGCCTAAAGGGCTTTGGAATTCCAGAACTTCGCGCGGTTATTAATAGCTATGGCGAAAATTAGCGGGCGGCTAAAACATTATAAAAACTGTAAGCTGTAGCTGTACTATTACTAACACATAGTGACATATACCCACCACAAGCCGCGCATATTACATTAGTCAACTCCAGATCAGTAGCGCTATCTATTAAGTACTTATGCATATCATCAGTAAGGGCGGGAATAACTTTGGATCCTGTGACTTTCTCATTAATAGCTTCACAAGCTGGTTTTGTAATTTGATATGCTGTTAAAATTATATCTGTGCTAGTGCTCGCTGTCCATTCAACACTATTAACTTGCCCCATATACCAGCCAGCACCTTCAGGGATTGTTGTGATTTCATTAATTGCATTTTGCGGCAAATTGGCTGGCGTTAACCCACCGCCTTGCGGGTGAAATACTTTGTGAACATGTGGAGCAGTCGAAAATCCAGCCTCGCTTGGTAGGGTCAAATCAATATTGTTAAGGTTAGTTCCACTAAATATCATTTGATCAATAATAGATTTTGCTTGGCTTGCGTAAGATATAAGTTCAAGAGCATGAATTTCTGCGTGCGCTTCTATAAGCTCACTGGTGTCAGAATTACTTTGGTGGCGCGAAAGCGTAAAACCTAGGGCTGCAAATAAAACAATAGCAATAAGAACATAAACGAGGGCATTTCCTTGCTCTGAATTACTATACTGTTTTTTATTGCTCATTATTGTTCTCTTTTTGTTTCTTTTTTTTAGTGCTTAGTTTATTATACATCAAAGAATCATTTTCACATAGAATAAGGCTATCAAAAATGGCGGTAGGTACAATAATTTATATAGGATTAGGTGTTTTATTCGGCGCAGCGCTTAGCGCAATTGCGTTTATGTTTGCACGTCAAAAGCTAGCATCGTCTCTGGCGACTTTGGCGGCGCAGGCTGAGCAATACCAAAACATGGCCAATTCTCTGGAGGAGGAAAACAGTATTCTAAGTAATGACCTACAAAATTCCAGAGAATCAGTCATCCGCCAGAAAGCCGAAAACGCGGCATTTATTAACCAGATAGAGCAAAATAAAGCCGATCTTCAAAGAACCGAAGCAAGCATGATCGAAAAGTTTGAGAATCTATCTAATAAAATTTTTGAAGAAAAGACAGAAAAATTTAAGACACAATCCCATAAAAGCTTGAATGATCTGCTAAACCCCTTAAAGGAAAAAATCACTGATTTTGAAAAAAAGGTAAATGATTCATTTGGCTCTCAAGCTAAAGAGAATTTTTCTTTAAAGGAGCATATTAAAAATATTGTCTCGGTAAATGAGAAAATGACATTACAGGCAGAAGGTCTTGCAAAGGCTCTTAAAGGCGATAGTAAGGCTCAAGGGGATTGGGGTGAGGTAATATTAGAGAAAATACTGGAGGATTCTGGCCTGCGCAAGGGTGATGATTACTCACTTCAAGGAGGGGGGATGAATCTACGTGACGTTGATGGAGTTTTACAAAAGCCTGATGTTATTGTAAATCTACCAGAAAATAAGCATGTTATTATTGATTCAAAAGTCTCTCTTACGCATTATGAGCGCTTTTTCTCAGAAGAGGACGATGATTCTAAGCTCCTCCATTTAAAGCAGTTTTTGGCGTCGGTGAAAAAACATATTAATGATCTAGAGCAGCGCCGCTATCAAGATACGGATAAATTAGGTACTCCAGATTTTGTTTTAATGTTCATTCCAATCGAGGCGGCCTATGTGCTTGCTATTCAAGAGGATAAGGAATTACATAGCTATGCGTGGAACAAAAAGGTAATTCTTGTTTGTCCTACAACATTATTTGCAACATTAAGGACGGTTGCCTCAGTTTGGCGTTTAGAATTACAGAATAAAAATGCTTTGGAAATTGCCCGTCAAGGTGGGCAGCTCTATGATAAAATTGAGGGTTTTGTTAACGATATGCAAGTAATGGGACGGCAAATAGATACGGTGCATACAACATATGATAAGGCAATGAATAAGCTTCATCGTGGTCATGGTAATATTTTGGGTAGAACTGAGAAGCTAAAAGAGCTTGGCGCAAAGACTTCAAAATCCCTACCGCAAGAGCTATTAGAGAAGAAGACTGCTTAAATACTTAAGGCAGTATCTACCCTATATTTAGGGTATCATTAGCCAATATTTGAGTGCTATCTGTATTGGCATTGTTATGATAGATAGCAGTTCCTAGGCCTATGCCAGCACTAGCCGCTTTAGCAGTTAATGATATTTCTCCCGTTCCCTTTTCATGTAAGGCGGATTTTGCTTGTACATCACTATTCTGGTCTAAAGTGCTATCACTAGCAACTCCATTAGCAGCATCTTCATAAGCTTTATTGAGCGCATATACCGTTGGTTCTGTTGCTGATATTGAAACTACACCTGCTGCTGACCCTAAGGTTAAACTTAAAAAGTGACGACGTGTTATACCCATTTCATAAACCCTTTTATTAATTTTATGCGCGGAAGGTAGCATAGTGATTTAGTAGATGCAAACTTTGCTAATATGCCGCAAAACTTGACCATTTGCTTAAAAATCTTTATCACTGCTAGTTATATTATAGTGTTTTTGCTTTTTAATTACACTAGGCAGTCAAGGCGAGGTGCGCGGAGCGTATATTTAATACGTGAGCACAGCGAGGCCGAAGTATAACAACGTGTAAGTGAAAATGAAAAATACTAGAGATTATAAAATTATAACAGTTCCTCATCCCTCGTTAAAGAAAATGGCTTTAGCGGTTGATAAGGTTGATGATGAAATTCGCTCGCAGATGGATGGCATGCTAAAGACCATGTATGATGCGCCTGGTATTGGCTTGGCGGCTAATCAGGTGAATATCCTGAACCGTGTTTTAGTTATGGATTTATCTCGTCGTTCAGATGATGATGACGCAGATTCTGAAGAGCCTCAAGAAGACGAAGTAAAATACCCAATATGCATGGCTAACCCAGAAGTCATATATAAGTCCGAAGAGCTAAGTATGATGGAGGAGGGATGCCTCTCCGTTCCTCAGCAATATGCTGACGTTGAGCGCCCTAAGATCGTTCGTGTTAAATATCTTGATTATAATGGCAATGAAGCCGAACTTGAGGCTGATGGCCTGCTTTCTCATTGCGTGCAGCATGAAATTGATCATCTCAATGGTGATCTGTTTATTGATTATCTGTCTAGTCTAAAGCGCAATATGATGGTTAAGAAAGTCGCTAAACTTAAAAAGCAAAATATTTAAATCTAATGACAAAGACACCGTTGAAAATAGCATTTATGGGTACGCCTGATTTTGCGGCCACAGCTTTGCAGAGCTTATTAGAGAGTGGCCATGAGGTGGTTTGCGCCTACTCGCAGCCCCCGCGCCCTAAAGGTCGAGGTCATAAGTTACAAAAATCGCCAGTTCATATCTTGGCTGAACAACATAGTATTCCTGTATTCACGCCAAAAACCCTACGTGATATAGATGCGAAATCTGAATTTGCTGCACAAAAAGCAGATATAGCAATAGTTGCTGCCTATGGTTTATTGCTTCCCGAGGAAGTATTGAACGCTCCTAAATATGGCTGCCTTAATATTCATGGCTCGTTATTGCCAAGATGGCGCGGTGCATCTCCTATTCAGCGTGCGATATGGGAAGGTGATGCTACATCCGGCATTACTATCATGCAGATGGATAAAGGGCTAGATACTGGTGATATGATTGTTAAATCAGAGATTGCCCTTAATGGCGATACCACAGCATCATCATTGCATGATGATTTGGCAGGTATGGGCTCAAAGCTTGTGCGCGAGGTTTTGGATCAATTATCAAACACTGGCGAGATAGAGGCTGAGAAGCAGGATAATACGCTGGCAACATATGCGCATCTACTCAAAAAATCAGATGGTGATATTAATTGGACGCAAAGTGCTATCCAAATTGATCGTCAGATAAGGGCGCTTAACCCTTGGCCGGCAACTCGCGGTATTATTCAGGGTAAAAGTTTTAAAATCACCGCAGCTATCATTGAAGATTTCCCTGCTAGCTCCGATAAGTGCGGCAAAATTTTATCTAAGAATGGCCATATTTCCTGTGGTAATAATAGTGTTCTTAAAATCCTAAAGCTCCAGCCCGAGGGCAAGAAAGCCATGGATTTTGCTTCCGCGATTAATGGTGGCTATATTGACGCGATATAAGCTGACTATTGAATATATGGGGGGCGGCTTTGCAGGTTGGCAGCGGCAAAAAGAATTTATGTCTATCCAGCAAGCTGTTGAGGAAGCGATTGAGAAATTCTACGGCAAGCCAGTAACGGTGCAAGCTGCAGGGCGCACAGATGCGGGCGTTCATGCGCGTGGACAAGTAGTGCATGTTGATTTAGATGAATTTTCAAAGCCGATGGATGAATTTGCAATATTGCGCGCAATAAATGCGCTAATCAGACCGCATACTATTAGCATTATTGCGGTAGAGATTGTCCCCAATGATTTCCATGCGCGCTTTGGCGCGGTTAATAAGTTATATCGTTACCGCATTGTTAATCGTGCTGGCTGGCTGGCAATGGATCGCGGACTGGTTTGGCATATAGGTCATGATTTGGATGTTGATGCTATGTGCGCAGGGGCAAAGCATTTGCTTGGTGAGCATGATTTTACAACATTCAGGGATTCTGAATGCCAAGCAAAATCACCGATAAAATCAATAGATCGTTTAGATATTGAGACGCGTGATTATGATGATCACGGCGGGCATGAGATTATAATTGAGGTCGAGGGGCAGTCATTCTTGCACCATATGGTGCGTAATATAGTTGGAACATTATCCTTGGTTGGTAAAGGTAAGTGGAGTCCAGAAGATGTAGCTATAGCTCTTAAGGCTAAAGATAGAACCAGGGGTGGCCCCACCGCTCCAGCAGGTGGATTATGCATGGTTCGTGTTGACTATTAATGTGAGCGCATTAAACTGTGGTCGTCGTTAAATTTCGTCTTACGTATAAAAATACGCTTCGCCTCATTTGCATAGCCACATTTAAATGTGCTTACATTAATTTTGTTATTATTTTAAATATAATTCCAAAACTCGTTCAAATATCTTTGTTAAATTTTCTAAATCTTTAACGGCTGCATTTTCATTGATTTGGTGGATTGTTGCATTAATTCCGCCAAACTCAACAACTGGGCAGTGATTTACGACAAAACGCGCATCAGAAGTCCCGCCATTTGTGGTGAATTGTGGCACTTTACCAGTGATATCTTTAACGGCTTTACACACAACATCAGACCATGCGGCGGGTTTGGTAAGGAAGCTCTGCGCTCCACAGGTGAAATCTATATCATGATCAAAACCGCAAGTATTAATGATAGAATTAACCTGTTCTTGCAGTGTCTCGTTTGTCCATAAGTCATTGAATCGAATATTAAATGTCGCCTCTCCGCTATTGGCAATAACATTTTCTGCCGTGTTACCAACATCTATGGTGGTAACTTCAAGATTTGTTGGCGGGAAAAACTCTGAGCCGTCATCAAATTTATGGCTGCTTAGTGCATCAAGTATTTTTACTAATTTCGGCAGCGGGTTATCTGCTAAATGCTGATAGGCAACGTGGCCTTGCTTGCCTGTAACTTTAAGCCGCCCCGTTAGCGACCCTCTGCGCCCGATTTTTATTTCTTGTCCTAAAAAGTCGGGATTTGTAGGCTCGCCCACTAATGCAACATCTGGAATTTGGCCATTTTCTTCCATCCACTCCAGCACTTTAATAGTGCCGTTAAGGGCGGGGCCTTCCTCATCGCCAGTGATTAGCAAGCTGATAGAGCCTTTTGGCGCTCCATCACCATTTTCAAGATATTTTGAAACAGCCGCAGTAAATGCCGCGACGGAGCCTTTCATATCGCTAGCTCCGCGCCCATATAAAATCCCATCTTCTATATGCGGATTAAATGGGCCGTATGTCCATCGTGCTTCATTTCCTGTTGGCACAACATCAGTATGCCCAGCATAGCAAATATGCGGCGCACCAGTACCTAAACGTGCGAAAAGATTAGGCACATGCTCATCCCCTTCACCAAAATCAAGGTGATGGCAAACAAACCCCAATGCTTCTAGTTGCGCAGATAAATATACCAGCGCCCCTTCATCCTTAGGGGTAACCGAAGGGCATGCAATTAATTTTTTTGTAAGTTCTATAACATCATATGACATGTGCGTGAGTTTACTGTATGTCATTAATATTGTCATTAGTAATTATGTGATTGGGTCTATAATGATTATTGATGGCGCATTCATATTGACTAACCATCTGATCCACAATATTTTTTAGTTGAGGGTGCTTTACGGCCTCTTGCTGAAATCCCTTTATCATACGCCTAATTATGTGCGCATCTTCATCGAGTAATTCTGAATGTAAGATAGCTTGCTGCAGGGATCTGTTAATATCTATTTTGGCAGTTAATGGGTTAACCTCTGCATCTGGATTATTTTTTAATCTATCAGGATGGTATAGGGTTATGCTGTGCAGGCAATGATCGGCTACTTCAAGTTTTGCGTCTACTATGCGGAAATAATCGCCCATTTGAGGGTAGCGATCAGCCATATTTTCCATGAATTTACGATATTTAAATAGTCGATGTGTTTCATCAATATGCAGCATGTCTTTTTCTATGGTAAAATAGTCACCATAAAGTCCATACCTGCTGGTTAAGCTATCTAATTTATCACTGCCTTTAGTTGCGGCCGTTGCCCAATCGGTTTCGACCGCATCCATATATAGGTTACGATCGTTATTAAATGTATGTATTTTTACTTCGTTCCCTTGGGAATCTATAGTTTTTCTGCCAAAGGTTAGTATATCCATAGCTTCGCAATCGGCCTCTGTTTGCCTTGTTAGCCATTCTTTTTCGTGTGTTGAGATACGATCATTATACTTCATGCGTGACATCATATATTCACGAAATTCCTGTATGGATGATTTATGGAAGTCCTCATCAATATCATGGATAGCGGTGCTGCAGAAAAGCCTTTCTATAGATTGACACTCTACGGGGATATATTTCTGCTGCCCATTCATTACTTCATAGGTAACTTTTCTGGGTAAAGCTTGCGCCTCAACTAGGCTTTTATGTAGTAGCAACTGGTTTAGTTCATGGATAATATTTTCAGTAAGCTTGTCTGCGCGTTTTGTGCCTTCAACTTTATATTGTCTTAGATAATCAAGGCAAAACCCTGCACGCCACCAGCGTTCAGAGCCATCTTTATATGGGTCTTGGTAGAATTCTTTTAGGCGCGATATTTTATCTTGAGCTTCTGCAATAGAACTTGCGGCATATTGCTCTGACGATATGCTTGTTGTGCGCTCAAATATTGGCGTAATACGCATGATAAAATCCTCCAAATCTAGTATTTGTGAGCTTTATCATGCAAATATATTTAGTGCAAGAAAATATGTAAAGGTGCTAGGCGCGTAATAGCTCGTTAACGCCAGTTTTGCTGCGTGTTCTCTCATCAACGCGCTTCACAATCACTGCACAAGCAAGGCTTGGGGCGGGTGATCCATCGGCTAGCGGCTTACTTGCAGGCAGGGTTCCAGGTATGACAACTGAATAGGCAGGGACGCGGCCATAAAATACTTCACCTGTAGAGCGATCAATTATCTTGGTAGATGCGCTTAAAAATACGCCCCTAGAAATAACTGCTCCAGTTTCAACGATTACGCCTTCTGCAACTTCTGATCTCGCCCCAACAAATACATTATCCTCGATAATTACTGGCTCGGCTTGTAATGGTTCAAGCACTCCGCCAATACCAACGCCGCCAGATATATGACAGTTTGCGCCAATCTGCGCGCAAGAGCCAACGGTTGACCAAGTATCAATCATGGTGTTTTCGCCGACATATGCGCCAACATTCAAGAAACACGGCATAAGCACTGCGTTTTTAGCTACATAGGCAGAATGCCGCACTACGCAATCAGGAACAGCGCGGAAACCCGCTTCTTTGAATTTTGCTTCGTCCCAATTTGCAAATTTACTATCAACTTTGTCATACCAGCTACCGCCACCTGCGCCTCCTGATATCATTTTATTCGCATTTAGGCGGAATGATAAAAGCACAGCTTTTTTAAGCCACTGATGCACTGTCCAGCCATTATCAGATGGGCTGGCAACGCGCAAATCTCCACTGTCAAGCAATGATAAAGCCTGAGTGATCGCATCGCGAGCCTCACCTTTAGTATCTGTATTTATGGAATCTCTATTATCCCATGATTGCTCAATCACTGCTTGTAAATCTGCGTAAGCCTCAGCCATAATCCGTTATCCTCATATCATAAATAAACTTATAGTTTTGTGAGTTTGATAATGCTACAAAACGTCATGGAAAAGCAAGCTCAGAGCGAAATAAAATTGTGCACAATTAAGTGGGATGCACTTTCTGATCGGGAATGGAATAAATGCTTTTATGATGTTAAGCGCTCTAATTTATTACAGTCTGATATCTATGTTAGAGCCATGGCTCGAATTAATAATCAGAAATTTCGTTGTGGCGTAATCGAGATTAACGGGCGCGCTGCTGGTCTGATCCAAATATTGGAGGCTGGGGTTTTAAACAACGCTGTGCATGGAGTTATAGTT
>DAOWDF010000145.1 GCA_030639165.1 Alphaproteobacteria bacterium | reverse complement strand
TGCTGAAACTAAAAAAGATGTCATGGAACGTATGAGTAAGCAAATGGAAGGTGACGGGTTCTTTGTACTTGGAGGAGCTGAAACCGTGCTTGGTATAACTGATACTCTAAAGGGTATAACTGGAAGTCGCGGGCTATACGCTAAAACAGAAAGCCTGCATACAAAAGCTGCGTAAAGCACTTTACTCTATTGCCTTAATAAATATTTATGCTTATATATTATCCTCCCTATTTCAATTAAGAGCGATGATATGAACGATACGGCCAATGCCCAGACTATAAATGCCCAGAGTGCAATTAAGATAAAACGCGCCCTTATTTCAGTTTCAGATAAGACAGGTATTGAGGATTTTGCACGGCGTTTGCAAGAACATGGCGTAGAAATCCTTTCTACTGGTGGCACAGCCAAGGCTCTTGCAGGATCTGGAATCAAAGTCACAGAAGTATCAAACCATACTGGTTTTCCTGAAATAATGGAGGGACGCGTTAAAACGCTCCACCCTAAAATTCATGGAGGCATTCTGGCTAAACGCGATGATTCTAACCATGTTAAAGCTATGGAAGAAAACGACATAACTGACATAGATATGGTTATTATTAACCTGTATCCATTTGTTAAGACTATGCATAGTGGTGCTGGTTTTTCTGAATGCATTGAAAACATTGATATTGGTGGCCCTGCTATGATTAGGGCAGCCGCCAAAAACCATAACTTTGTTAGCGTCATTACCGACCCCCAAGATTATGATCGTGTATTAGAGGACATGGATAATAACAGCGGCGGAGTTACCTATACTACACGCCAAAGCCTTGCCTTTACTGCATTTTCACTAACGGCAACTTATGACTCTAATATTGCTGGCTGGTTTGCTAATCAAGTTGAAGAGACTATACCACGCCGCATAAGCTTTTCTGGGACATTAAAGCAAGAGCTGCGCTATGGTGAAAACCCTCATCAAAAAGCTGCGCTATACCTTGTTGATGACAGCTTGCGCCCAGGTGCAGCGCGCGCGACGCAATTACAGGGTAAAGAACTATCCTATAATAACCTCAATGACACGGATGCAGCATTTGAGCTAGTAAGTGAATTTAAAGAGCCCGCTGTTGCCATTATTAAGCACGCCAACCCATGCGGCGTTGCAGAGAATAAAGACCTATTTAAGGCATATAACCAAGCGCTTATGTGTGATCAAACTAGTGCTTTTGGTGGCATAATAGCCCTAAACCGTCCATTAACAGCCGATATAGCTTCAGCAATTATAGAGCGTTTTGTTGAAGTTATTATTGCCCCATCAATTGATGCTGACGCTGCCGAGATATTAAAGGCAAAGAAGAATATTCGCGTACTTACCACTGATGAAGTTCCTGATATAACGCAAAAACGCCGTATGGTTACACGTATTGCTGGTGGACTATTAGTGCAAGATACTGACTGTGATTTATTGGGCGATGAGCTAAAAACTGTTACTGATCGTGAGCCGACCAAGCAGGAGGTGGCTGATATGCTATTCGCCTTCCGCGTTGCCAAGCATGTAAAATCAAACGCTATTATCTACGCAAAAGACGGAGCAACCGTAGGAATTGGCGCTGGCCAAATGAGCAGAATCGATTCTACGCGCATTGCGGCATGGAAAGCAGAGGAAGCAGCAAAGGAAGCTGGCTGGAGCGAGCCACTTACAATTGGTTCTGTTGTTGCATCAGATGCATTCTTCCCATTTGCTGATGGCCTGATAGCCGCGGCAGATGCTGGCGTTACTGCCGTTATTCAACCTGGTGGCTCTATACGTGATCAAGAAGTAATTGACGCAGCAAATGAGCGCGGGCTGGCTATGGTCTTTACGGGAATGCGCCACTTTAAGCATTAGCCCCTACTCTATCTGCTAAGTTAATTATTACCCAATATTTGTAAAACCTCGTTTATCCGCGAGGTTTTTTTACGTCTAATGCATTGTAATATATAGGTAATCCTCAGAAGTTTGCATCGAAATATTACTTTAATATATAATTAACTTAAATAAGGGATAATGCATTAAAGTAATATGCAAATAACCGCGGCGTGATAAAGGGTAAAAATGCAACTATATAAACACCTTACAGGTATAAAAACCACGAACTTTAACGATTATGAAAAAATCGTAAAGGCAGGTGTCTAATGCCACTACCATTAATAGGAGCAGCGTTTAGCCTTGCTAATACATACAAGCTAACGACAACGGCCGCAGCTACTTACGCATGGTGGAAGTCTGATGATATGGCTGAATGGTTTAACGACAAATCAAAGGAAATTGATGATAAAGGCTGGATAGACACTTTTAGTGATACATATAACAGCGCAAGCACAGAAGTTAGAGAAACTGTTGATGGGCTAAACGAATTTAAGACAGAAGCCCACGAAAATGGCGGACTGATAGGATATGCAAAAAACAAAGCTATTGAATCAGCAAAAGACGCCATAACGCCAGAAGATAGTGCAGATGATGAATTTGACTTATCATCTATTGCAAAAGCAATTGGCGGCGGTGGAATTACGGCATGGTTGCTTGGCAGTGAC
>DAOWDF010000116.1 GCA_030639165.1 Alphaproteobacteria bacterium | reverse complement strand
TTGTCTTAATCGGTAAATTATCTGCTCTATTTTCCCATGCTGCGTTCAAAACAGCGGTCATAGATATGCTCATCCTACTAATAATATCCGCGGCATTATCACCCTTTGAGTAACTATAAGTCTCGGGCAATAAACTCCCCTCAGCTGGGGTTTCCATTTCAAACTCACCAAATTTTTGTGACAATAAATTCACTATCTCATAGCTAGTAAGCCCTTCACGGATAGTAATATTCCTTTGAACAACTTTACCCTCTTCAAGTAAATCTAAAATTTCTTTCATAGAAATATGTGGAGGCATCTCATATTCACCAGCTTTTATTTTGCTAGCCTGCCCTGTAATCTTACCCATATTTACAAAAATAAAAGGCGATGCAATAATTTTTTGATGAGATAATATATCCGCAACCCCGCCAATATTTGCTCCTCTTGGCACTGTAACAATAACAGGCTTATCCAGAGAATTGGGCTTAGTAAATTCCTGATAAATAAACCAACCACCACCAGCTACGCCGATAACGGCTAAGCTGAATAATACTACAAGTCCACCGAGGAGGAACTTCATACTTTACCAATAATCACTGATGCATTAGTTCCGCCAAAACCAAATGAGTTTGAAAGCACAGTATCAACTTTCTTCTCTTTAGCTACCTTAGGTACAAGATCAATCCCCTGACAGTCATCAGAAACATTATCCAGATTAAGCGTTGGTGGCAAAATTCCTGTTTGCATAGCTTTTACACTGTAAATAGCTTCAACCGCGCCCGCTGCGCCGAGTAAATGACCAATAGCCGACTTTGTTGAAGACATGGAAACATCATCCAAGCACCCTGAGAACATGCGCTTAACAGCACCAAACTCAAGACCATCACCCATAGGCGTAGAAGTACCATGCGCATTAATATAATCAATATCTTCAGGATTGATTTTGGCACGCTTCATCGCCGCTTCCATCGCTCTATAACCACCATTACCATCAGGCGCAGGCGAAGTTATGTGATATGCATCGCCAGATAAGCCATAGCCAATAATCTCGCCATAAATTTTTGCTCCGCGCGCTTTTGCATGCTCTAGCTCTTCCAGAACAACTATACCCGCGCCTTCGCCAATTACAAAACCATCGCGATCCTTATCCCATGGACGCGATGCCTCTTCAGGGCGATCATTATAGCCAGTAGATAACGCTCTTAGCGCTGCAAAGCCAGCAACCCCAAGGCGGCAAACTGCCCCTTCCGCCCCACCAGCAACCATAACATCGGCATCATCTAGCGCAATGAAACGCGCAGCATCACCAATTGCGTGCGTACCTGTCGCGCAAGCAGTTACAACCGAATGATTAGGCCCGCGGAAACCATATTTAATAGATACATGACCAGACGTTAGATTTATCAAAGCTGCTGGCACAAAAAATGGAGAAACGCGGCGAGGGCCTCGCTCATTAAGTACAGTAGAGGTCTTATGAATTTCATCCAAACCACCAATACCAGAGCCGATCAATACTCCAGTTCTATTCTGACCTTCCTCATCTGCAGGAAGCCAACCAGAATCCTCGACAGCCTCTTGCGCGGCAGCCATTCCGTAAGTAATAAAGACATCAATCTTACGTTGCTCTTTTGCAGGAACATAAAGGTCTGCATTAAACTCACCATTTTGTGGGTTTTCGTCAGATGTTTTAGGGATAATCCCCGCAATTTGCGATGCAATATCCGAAGCCTCAAAATGCTCAATCTTTTTGATACCGCTTTTGCCATTCGTGATAGCGTTCCAATTATGCTCCACACCATTACCAAGCGGAGAAACCATACCCATACCAGTTATAACAACGCGTCTCATATTAATTTCTCCATCTTACTTATATAATACCATGCTCTAAAAAGTATCACAGCCCGCAAGCGGGCTGAAATTATATTTACAGCAACCATACAAATATTAAGTATGGCCACTAAACTCGTAATGTTTTCAATTTATTCCTACACTAGGAGCAAAGACGTATTATAATACGGTTGCGACGAAGTAACGACGTGTAGGAATTAAGTGAATATATTACGTTTATGAGTTTGC
>DAOWDF010000231.1 GCA_030639165.1 Alphaproteobacteria bacterium | reverse complement strand
TTCTCCTTTTTAACAAAGTTATATTGGGGCACAAACAGTATTTGGTCGGGTGGTTATTTTGTCTCTACAGTTGGCATAGATGAGGCAACTATAAGGCGCTATATTAAGCATCAAGGCGACGAAGATACTGGACAAGCGAAGCTTGATCTGTAAGAGACTGCGGGCGTAAGCCCGTAGAGGTTCACAGCTATTAATCAGACTGGCCTTCTCTAAGCCACAGCAAAATCAGTGCAGAAAAGATCATAAGCAGGATCGCCCATTCTGGTAGTATTGCTATATTCTCAATGCCTGTAACATTGTAATCATTATTCCTTTTAAGCGCCAGCCAATCAGAGCCGCCAAATTTCTTGGCATTATTAACCGCGCTTATGCGAGGCTTAGGAGTTTCATCTAGCCATATTGCTGTGCCGTTTGACGCAGAAATTAGTTCCTTAAATTTATCTGTTGTAGTGATAACACCGCCAAGTTCTAGTGGATTTATATCACCTATAATTGCAAATTTTCTTGAGCCATTCACATCAGCAAAGGCATAAATGCCAAGCTGCTCCGCATCTAGCTTATATTCCAAAAGCCCACTTTCATTTGCCTTAAGTTTGATTACTTCCTGCTCGCCGTCAGGTTTTGTAAGAGATATATCCTCCTCGATAAGATTAGCGTTATTCTGCTTCCTGATTGTAATATTGTTCTTGTTAACACTGACATCAAGCGCGCGCTCATCAAGCTCTGGCTCTTTCATCAGCCAATGCACAACGCGCCTTAGCAGCTCTGTATGTGGCCCTCCGCCATCATATCCACGCGACCATAACCATATATGATCACTGGAAATTTGCGCAACCCGACCTTTACCAACGCGATCAAGAAGCAATAGCGGGTTGTTATCATTTGCGCTCATAAGCGTATCACCGCGCAGCGCCTGAATATCAATATAGCGCATCCATGAGCCCCAGCTTGCGGGTGCATCCTTAGTTATAAACCGATTATTCCAAATCATAGATTTAGTGACAGGGTGAGAATGGCCTAGCTCTGTAATCTTGGGCTTAAAACGTAAATTGGAGATATTGCCAGTTGGCTTACCTGGCAGAATATCACCAATAGCCGTATTATAGATGGAACGTTTATCCGCAAACTCACTGCCACTAGCCTCAAGGAAAGCCCCGCCTTCCTTCACATAGCGCGCGATATTACCGAAGTAATATGAGGGAAGGAGGTTATTAACGCGGTATCTATCAAATACTATCAAATCAAAATCATATAGCTTGATTTCAAATAGCTCCCGAAACGGAAAGGCAATCAATGAAAGCTCATTTTTAGGTATAGCGTCCATTTTGCTAGGATCTCGTAAAATTGTGAAATGCACCAAATCAACGCCAGCATCAGAGGTAAGTAAGTTACGCCATGTCCGCTCGCCAACATTAGGGCTGCCCGAAACCAGCAGAACTTTCAGGCGATCGCGCACGCCATTAACAATGATAGCGGCTTTGTTATTGGCCTGCGTAATCTCGCCTTCTACGCTATCTACTTCTATGCTGAAGATGTTTTGCGAAGGATTTTCCAGCGCAACAGTAATTGATTGCTCTTCATTGATAGGAGAGTGAAAATTAAGTTGCGCGCCGCTACTCATGGTTAAAACTACATTAGCAGCCTCTTGATTTATATTACGGCTGTCTTCAATACGGTATTTTATCTCTACATTCTTGCCAACAAGTCCATAGGCTGGGGCTTTCGTTATAATAATCCGGCGGTCCTTTTCGGACTTTTCCCCGCTAAGTAATAAATGGACGGGGCCATAATTATTGAACTGCTCTTCATTTTGCGGCACATCATGCACTTGCCCATCACTAAGGAATATAGCTCCTCCGCGGCGTTTGGTTGGTACATCAGCAATGCTTTGATCTAGAACATTAAACAGGTCAGTCCTGCTGGTAATAGCACCATTTTGCAGCGTATTAACAATCCGCAAGTCAAACGCATCCATACCATTAATTTGCTCTTTTAAGTATGAGAGAGCGGCCTCGCTGCGCTGCTGTCGTTCGCCAAAATCTTGCGACATGCTTTGATCAATTATAATGGCGACAACATCCTTCACATATCCACGGGTTTCCTTGATGATTGACGGATTTAACAGCGGCAGCATAAGTATGCAAAATACAGCGCAACGAATTAACGCTCCGCGCTTATATATGGCTATAGATAACGCAAGCAGCACTAATCCACATAGCGCGATGCCCCATAAGAGATAGAGATCCAATGTTGGTGCAAAATGTAAATTCATCGTCCCAACCTCTTTAAAATATGTGGAATATGCACCTGATCATCTTTGTAATTGCCAGTTAGAGCGTACATTACTAAATTCACCCCAAAGCGCATAGATATCTCGTGCTTGCGCGAAGTGCTGCCTTCCGCTGCCCATGCGCTTGCATAGTCATTACTGCCGATAATAACGGAGGAAACATTATCACGCCCCGAAGCACTAGAACTTTCTACCCATAGGCTTCCCGATGAATATTTCCCTACATATTCATCAAGCAAATAAAACGACCTGCCCAAAACATGATTATCAGCTATAGGGGTTATTGGTGGGATATTAAGCGAGCTAGTAATCTGGCGCAAAGCCTTAGAATTAGGTGTATTGATAGAGCTAGTCGAACCATTCTGTCTTTCGCGCAAATCAAATAATATAGTGCCGCCATGATCAAGGTAATACTGGATATTCTGCATAGCTTTGCTGGAATATACTTTGCCATTACTGGTTATTGGCCAGTAAATTAACGGGAAGAAAGATAGCTCACTAACCTTGGGGTCAATGCCCATAACGCCATCAGGCTCAACCGAGGTTCTGCTCTTTAGAATTTCCGCCAATGCCTCAAGTCCGCGCTGGCTTGTGTTATCAGTTGCCGCGTCACCAGTGCTGACATAGGCTAGATATAGCCCGCCAGATAGCTTTAAGTCCTGTTCTTCTGATGCATATGTCGGAGCAGAATATAGCGCAGCAATCATAATGCTAGCTAGTTTAAATCGGCGCAATATCACTGAGGCATTGCCCGCAATATACATCATAATCAGCCAGTCCAGACAGAATAAGATCAACGTGAAATATAATATAGCAGGCATAATATCCAGCTCATAAGCCTTATCGTAATATGACTTCTTAACGCTAGCAGGCATATCAGGCAAAGCTTTTAGGCTCGGCAGGTTAGTGCCAATATTAAGCGCATATTGCATATTGCCCTGTCCATATATCCCAACAGGATGATCGGAGCTAGGCACTAACTTAGCCAGATTTGAAGATTTGATAGGCTCAACCGAGGGCGATGGCTGGCGCATATTACCGTTTGCGTCCATAATTAATAGTGGATCAAGCGTCGTATATGATTGTTTACTAGTTATATTACTATGGCCAGACATTCTGACAATACGTTTTAAAACAGAGACATAAAGCCCCGATAGCGCAAAATCAGACCAGCTTGTATTCGCGCTGGTATGGATTAGAACTATCATTCCTTTTTCTTTTGCGCTTGATGTTATAAATGGAGTGCCATCCTCAAGCTCTGCCCATATTTTACCAGATAAATCCTGCGCAGGGTCGGCTAAAACTTGCTGCTTCACGGTTATATCTTGTGGTATTTCTAACCCATAAAAAGGGCTATCTTGCGCAAAAGGAGCAATCATTTGCGGCTTATCCCATGACAAAGCGCCCGATAATGATCTACCGCCTGTTCGCAGCGTAACGGGAAGTAAGAAGTGCTCACCTTGGTTTTCAGCCATGTTCTCGCCAGCAAAGCGAAGTAAAACTCCGCCATCCTCTACCCATTTTTCAAGTGCGTTCAATGTGTCCGTTGGCATAGCTACAATATCAGGCAGGATAATAACGGATAGCTCGGCCTCTATAAGTGCATTAATATCGCCAATTGTGATCTTGGCAAAAGGATCGAGCGCGCGATCTATATAATAGCTGGCCTCAGTCAATGGCGCGGCCAGATCTTTATTGGAAGGCGCGGCTATCCCAACATTGCGCTTTTTGAAATTATCATCAAGCAG
>DAOWDF010000192.1 GCA_030639165.1 Alphaproteobacteria bacterium | reverse complement strand
TATCATCACTAGCTGCACTAATCGCGATCGCAATTGCGCCGATAGTTACTTACCTTATATATGGCGGAGCGCCGGCAGTAATCTGCACCATAATTACCGCTCTGGTTTGGTTACGCCATAAGGAAAATATCAAACGCCTGATAGCAGGCACAGAACCCAAAATCGGGGGAAAGAAGACGGATGTTGTTTAGTCAGGATAAATCAACTTCTAACCCATCAGAATCCGAGCGCTTAGATGCTCTGAGATTATTCCGCACAGATAATATCGGGCCAATAACTTTCTATCAGTTAGTTGAGCGATTTGGCTCGGCTGGCGAAGCACTTAAGGCTCTTCCCGAATTATCCTCTAGAGGTGGACGAAAAAAACCGTTAACCGCGCCGCCTGAGCGCGATATTATGCGCGAATATAAGGCGCTACAAAAACTCGGCGGGCAGATTATTACTTATGCTGATAAAGATTATCCACTTGGCCTAACCGCCACAGATGACGCGCCGCCAATATTGAGTGTCATTGGCAATGCTTCCCTACTCAATAAATCATCACTCGCTATAGTTGGCGCGCGTAATGCTTCGCTTAACGGGAAGAAATTTGCCAATAAAGTCGCCGCTGAACTAGGCCAATGCGGGCAAGTTATCGTATCAGGATTAGCCAGAGGCATAGACACAGCCGCGCATATGGGCGCGCTAAATAGCGGCACTATCGCAGTAGTAGCCAGCGGCATTGATGTGGTCTACCCCGAAGAAAATCAAAAATTATACGAAGAAATTGCCGAAAAAGGTTTAATCGTTGCCGAAAGCCCGCTTGGAGCAAAACCATTTGCCGCGGCATTCCCACGCCGTAACCGCATAGTATCTGGCATATCAAAGGGCGTTATCGTGGTCGAAGCCACACGTAAAAGCGGCTCGCTGATAACTGCACGGCTAGCAGGAGAGCAAGGGCGCGATGTCTACGCAGTCCCCGGATCACCATTTGATCCACGCTCTTCAGGGCCTAACCATTTAATACGCGAGGGCGCTACATTAATAAGAAACGCCGATGATGTACTTGAAATACTCATGGATTTTTCAGGAAATGTTTTGCGCGAACCGCCATCCAATATAGTAAATTTCTGCGCTAATCAGGAGTTCATAGATAATAAAGCGGATGAAGAAAATCCTGAAATAAGACAGGAGCAAATTCTTTCTCATTTATCTTTTACGCCAATTTCAGTTGACGAATTGATCAGAGCATGTCATTTGAATATTTCAGCTTTGCAAACAACCTTGCTGGAATTAGAGCTGGCAGGGCGCATAAAACGACTATCAGGCAACCGTATAAGCTTGCTGCAAAACGACTAAATTTAAAGGATAATACCATTGGCTAAAAATCTTGTAATCGTTGAATCACCTGCAAAGGCGAAGACTATAGAAAAATATCTTGGCAAAGATTTTCAGGTTCTGGCCTCTTATGGGCATGTGCGGGATTTGATCAATAAAGACGGCTCGGTTTTACCCGATGAAGATTTCGCCATGAAATGGCAGCTTGGTGAGCGCGCTGATAAGAATGTTCGCGAAATTAAAAAAGCGCTGAAAAAAGCTGATGCATTGTACCTCGCACCTGACCCTGATAGAGAGGGAGAAGCAATTGCGTGGCATATATATGAGCTGCTGAATGAAGATGATTTATTAGAAGGCAAGGATGTTCACCGCGTTACGTTTAACGAGATTACAAAGACCGCCGTTAAGAAGGCATTTGAAAATGCGCGGGGGCTGGATCAACCGCTAATTGATGCATATCTAGCAAGGCGCGCACTTGATTATCTAGTTGGGTTTAATCTATCACCAGTTTTATGGCGTAAATTACCAGGATCACGCTCTGCTGGACGCGTACAGTCTGTGGCTTTGCGCCTGATATGTGAGCGCGAGACGGAGATTGAAGCCTTTAATCCACAAGAATATTGGAGCATCGAAACCCGCCTTCATACGCCAGATGGCGCGCCATTTACTGCTCGCCTTACTCATCTTGCAGGTAATAAGCTAGGCAAGTTCGATATTCCATCAGAAGAAAATGCCTTAGCCGCAGTTGAGCGCATAAAGGGCAAAAATCTTGCCATTCAAAAAATTGAGAAAAAACAGGTTAAGCGCAGCCCTAGCGCTCCGTTTATTACTTCATCACTACAGATGGAAGCATCACGTAAACTCGGCATGTCCGCGGCAAATACTATGCGCCTTGCCCAACGCTTATATGAGGGAACGTCAGATGATGGTGGTTTAATCACCTATATGAGAACTGACGGCACGACTTTATCCGAAGATGCAGTGAAGCAATGCCGCGATGTTATTGGCAAAGATTACGGCAACAAATACCTGCCAGATACGCCGCGCCTTTATAAATCCAAGGCTAAAAATGCGCAGGAAGCTCACGAAGCTATCCGCCCTACTTCGCTTTCCCGCACGCCAGAAATGATGCGCGGTAAGCTTGAGAATGATCAATGGCGACTATATGACCTGATCTGGAAGCGTACGATTGCATCACAGATGGAAAATGCGATTATGGATCAAATGAAGGTCGATATATCGGATGGAACTGATGATGTTATCTTGCGCGCAAACGGCTCTGTTGTTGCGTTTGATGGTTTCTTAACTCTGTATCAGGAAAATACAGACGATGACGACGAGAACGTAAAAGAATCAGATCGTCGCCTACCACCTATGAAGCAACATGATGCGACCAAGCTGGTTAACACTACCCCATCGCAGCATTTCACACAGCCACCGCCGCGCTATTCCGAGGCATCACTGGTTAAGCGCATGGAAGAGCTAGGCATTGGTAGACCGTCAACTTATGCATCTATATTGCAAGTATTGCGTGATCGTAATTATGTGATAATGGATAAGAAAAGATTTATTCCTGAAGACCGTGGCCGCTTGGTTACTACATTTTTATCGAAGTTCTTTACTCGTTATATTGATTATGATTTCACGGCTAATTTAGAAGAAGAGCTAGACGCTATTGCTTCTGGTAATGCCCAGTGGAAAGAGGCTCTACGAGCATTCTGGGGTGATTTCAAGGTGGCTGTTGATGGCACGAAAGACCTTACGATAACTGATGTTATTGACCATCTTGACGCGGAGCTTGGCGCGCATTTCTTCCCTGATGAAGTCGATGAAAATGGCGTAGTAAAAGACCCTCGCAAATGCATGGCCTGTGAAGATAACAAAGACATTGAGGCTGCTGGTCGCTTAGGGCTTAAGCTTGGGAAATTCGGGGCGTTTGTTGGCTGCTCTAACTATCCAACATGTAAATTCACACGGCAACTGGCTGTACCAGGCGCAGATGGCGCGGATAATGGCGCGAATAATGAACCGAAAGTTCTAGGGCTTTGCCCTGAAACCAAGCGCGAGATTTCATTAAGACGCGGGCCTTATGGCACTTATGTGCAAATAGAGCCTGCACCAGAATTAATTAAGGAAGTCGAGGCGATTAACGCGCAGCATATTATCGACCACCAAGCAAGAATTGAAGCGGCAAAAGGCACGAAGAAAAAAGTTGCCAAAAACCCAAAGAAAAAGGCTATGCCTAAACCTAAGCGTCAGGGATTACCTGCGGGGGTAATGCCTGAAGATGTGACGCTGGAAAGCGCTATTGACCTGCTATCATTGCCTAGAGATGTTGGAACGCACCCTGAGAGCGGGGAAATGATAACTGCGGGTATTGGCATGTATGGCCCATTCCTTAAGCATGATGGTAAATTCACATCCCTGCCCAAAGATGATGATGTTATGCATGTTGGCATGAATAGAGCGGTGGAAGTCTTGGCGCAAGCGGTAGAAAAACGCGCGGCTAAAGAAGCGGCTAAAGCGGCAAAAGATGCGGAGCGAGCCGCGGCGAAGCCGAAGCCCAAGAAGAAAAAGGCTAAACCTAAAGCCAAGAAAAAACCTGCAAAAAAGAAAGCAGCAGCTAAATAGTTATAGCTTAGGTTCCGTTAATGAGGGTAATATTTCCGCATGTCATAAATAGTATGTCCCACATACTCTCATCAATAGCCATGCCTATAATTGCAACGAATCCGCCCATTTGCCAAGGCATTCGAAAGCAGTGGGTAATAATAAATGCAGAATAAATATAACCAAGTAATGTTATAAATACCGCATAAGCCTCTATCTCGGTAGCATCCGCTCCAGAAAATATATAAAATAATACTGGTGAAACCAATATGATATCAAACAGGCTAAACCAGTTTACTATAACTAAAAATTTGTAGAAATGTTCATGCCGCTCATACTGTTTACTAACGAAATAAATAATTGATAGCCCTATAGTAAGCCCCGCTACTATGCGAATTAAATGCACCGACAAAATAAATGGAATAGAATATCCTTCAGCAGAGGTAACAACCAAAACAGTTAATACCAACGGTAAAAATATAACTGGAATAATAAAGGATTTTATTGCATTTTCGCGTGATGTGCATTTAAAGCGATCTATGCCGCTACGCATTAATAAAATAATTTCAAAACACCCTAATAGGTTTTCTTTCAACTC
>DAOWDF010000147.1 GCA_030639165.1 Alphaproteobacteria bacterium | reverse complement strand
CGAATAACCTATAGGCATGGGGTATCCCAACCCACCTTCAAGAACCGAAAGCGCGCCTCGGTAATCACCTTTAACGTTATATATATTTGCCAATCTAAGCCTTGCATCAACAAAAAGAGGGTTAAAAACCAATGCTTTTTTCAAAATACTAAGCGCTTTCTCATTGCCATTCGGGTCAATGTCAGGATAAGCGTAAGAATATAGCCAAGCCTCATTATTCCACAAATTAACATAGAGTGGATTGGCCTGCTTCGCCAATTTCAAATACTCTAATGCTTCAAAATATATAACCCTGCGCTCTTCTAAATTACTAGACGTTTTTTTAAGCGCAATTAAACTAGATATACGATATCGCATATGTAAGCTATAAGCCAAATACCAAGTTTTAGGAGCAAAATTCTCCGCCAAAACGATATTATTATAACCATCTTCTCTCTTACCAGCATTCATTAGTGGGCTAGATTTATTAGCAAAATATATCCCTGCCGCCGCCAATTCCATCCATAATATAGCGGCCGAAACTATTAAAATAAGCGCCGTTTTACTGCTATATTTCAACAACTTACTATCGCCAACACTGATAAATATAGGCTTAACATTTAATATCTTATCAAGATTACACTGCCAAAATGCCAGTATAAAACCAGCCATGATCAAAGGCGCTGGCATATAAAGGTGGAAGGAAATATGAGAATGCCCTAAAAGCACCAAAAGCGAACAAAAGCTAGCCATAAGCCATAACCTATAGGGGCTATCAGGCTTTGAAATGCGCAGCGCCTTTATAGTTAATACAAATACGCTGGCCAAAATTACATAGAAAATAAATGGCGCAAATACGCCCATTTCTACCCAAAACTGCAAAGGATCCATATGCACAAAGAATCCATCACTCATATCTCCGGGTGAGCGGTACTTAGGGTAAAGGTAAAAGAATGTACCAAGCCCACTTCCAAGCCACGGGTTATCCTTAATCATATCCCAAGTAGAACCCCATAAAAGCTGGCGATCTACAATGGAATTATCGCCCATAGATATAATGGGAATATTGTTGGACAGATTAATCGAGGATAGACTATCCATTAAGTAAACAAACAGCACGCTCCCTAACGCCAATGCAACAGCCTTACGCCAAGTAACGCCCTCACCCTTATAAACCAAGGATACAAACGGTATAATAGCAATAATCAAACAGAGAATAGCTCCCCTACTCTGTGTAGCCAAAAGGGCCATAAAGAAAAGCATAACTAATATATATGATAAAACCACATACAAACGCTTTTTTTGCTGCAAATACAGTGCCAGAGCCATAAACAAGCTCATATTAAACAATACAGCAAGGTTATTTGGATTAAGCATAGGATGTTTAATTCTGGGGCCATACTCTTCCAAAAGGAAGAAAAACTGGATCAGAGCCCACACAGCGAGTCCTGCCATAGCTGCGCCTAGCGCTCCTAGATGGATTGCTACCCACTTATCCCTATCTGGCGCGATAGTAAATACCAGATAAATAAACGGCAATATGCTAAATATCAGGGAAAATAAGGTGCTATTATACGGAACATTTGACCAAGATACGCTGGCCAATACATAGATCCAGTACAAGGCCACAAATCCTGGCAAATAAAAGCGTGGAATATTCCAGCCATTTTTAAAGCCAGGCCATAAGGCCAAAAAACCTACAATTATAATTCCTGCTAAGTTAGGAAGGAATAAAAAGCTATCTGTTCCACGAAAACAAACGCCTAAAATAAAACTAACCACAAGAAGTGGCGCTGTAAAAACCCAAGGAAACATAGGGTATTTCAATGGTTTCACTGGGTTTTTCAGCTTCATACGTTCAGCATCTATTTCATGCCAATAGCAGATTTATATAGATCCAGTATGGCTTCTAATTCATGGCGTTTTTCAGTATCCATCTTACGCAAAGCAACAAGCTTACGAATAGCTTTAACATCAAAACCAACACCTTTTGCTTCGGCATAAACTTCTTTCAGGTCTTCCATCAATGCTGTTTTTTCTTCCTCAAGGCGCTCTATACGCTCAATGAAAGAGGTAAGACGCTGCCCAGCAACACCACCAACATCCTGTGCTTGCCCTTCTGAAGCCTGATTAGTCTGTGCCTCATTATCATCAGACACGGGGAAAGCTGCAACATTTTCAGTCATATTTAAAACTCCTTAAAACTCATTATGATTCGTATAGTCAATTTTTACATTTATGTGCGAAAACATATAGTATTTTTATGATTATTTTTTAGCTTGGGCGCTCCAAGTCTCAATCAAAATGCCATGCTCATTATCAACATCTCTATCCCGACCAAGCTGCAGATTCACAACATACTCTTTCGATATATACTCGCTATCCTTTACATTAGAGTAATTGCTAACACCACTTGCAATATAAGTAACCATAATGTTCAGCTGGTAAAGCCAACGATAGCGATTATCAATCGCTCCCTCATTCAAAATAACCGGATAATCCTTTATAAAGCCTACGATATCATAGCTTCCAGTTTTAAGGGTTGTCAGAAAATTGCTACTTTGCAAAAACTTCACGTATTCTTCAGCGCCCACCTCGCTGAAGTTTTTAACTTTTTCATTATACTGCTCATTATAGCGCACAGCCTCATAGGACAGCATATTCGGTATATTGTGCTGTACCCATCTTGTAATAATATCATTAGTTCTATGCCTTAAATGTAACGGCGTTCTAATTTCCGCACGCACCATTGTATCAAGTTCCTCAAGAACCACAACATCATTAGCAAAAGGAGCCTTCCGTGTTTTGGCTGGGTTAGGCTGATTTGAACTTACAGGAAACAAGAATTCTCTGAACCACCCTGCTTCCACTGGCGGTACATACAACAACCCTGCAACCACAGCCAGCAGCATAATCAAACAATACTTCCTAAAACCCATATACATTTT
>DAOWDF010000106.1 GCA_030639165.1 Alphaproteobacteria bacterium | reverse complement strand
TATCCCAGATGTTAAAAGAGCTATCGAGCTTCGCATCCCAATTATTAAGCGCGGGGAGTTGCTGGCGTGGTGTTTTAACTCTGCTGAAATAAATATTGCAGTTGCGGGGACTAGCGGTAAGTCCAGTGTTACTGGAATGATTGGCACGATGCTTTGCGAGATGAAGTGCGATCCAACTATTGTTAATGGCGGTGAAATTCGTAATTTGCGTGAGGATCAAAATGATAAATTCTCCTGCATTAGAAAAGGCCGTGATGATTTATTTGTTGCGGAGATGGATGAGAGTGACGGCTCTATCGCGCATTATAACCCTTCTATAGCGCTGTTGAATAATATTGCTCTGGATCATAAAACTATGGAAGAACTTGAAGTTCTTTTTGGAGATTATCTGGAGCGAGCTTCTGATGTGGTGATTGTAAATTACGATCAGAAACGGGTGAGGGATTTATGTGAGGGTCGGGCTAAATCTAAGGTCATCAGTTATAGCATTGATGATGTTGATGCGGATTTAGTGGCTGTTAATTTACGGCCGCAAATGCACGGTATTTCATTTACTCTAAATGCCTATGGTAAGAGTTATGAAGTGGTGCTTAATGTTGCGGGTAGGCATAATGTAGAGAATGCTCTTGGGTGTTTGGCCGTTAGTTATGCTATGGGTTTGAGCATAGAGGCGGCGATTAAGGGGATTGCTGCGTTTAAGGGCATACATCGGCGCATGGAGTATATTGGTGAGCGCGGCGGGGTCAGCGTTATTGATGATTTTGCCCATAATCCTGATAAAATGGCGGCTAGCTTGCATACATTAAAGTCGTTTGATGGGCGGCTGATTGTTATGTTTCAGCCACACGGCTTTGGCCCGTTGCGATTGATGGGCGCGGAGATGGTGGATGTGTTTGTAAAGTATCTGGACGCGGATGATTATTTGCTGATGCCAGAGGCTTATTATGCTGGCGGCACTGTTGATCGCTCGGTTACGGCTAAACATATTATCACCGACTTACAAAAGCACGGGGTGAATGCGCGCTGGTTTGAAGCTCGCAGTGAGATACCCGCCTTTATCAATGATGTGGCCACGTCAGGTGATCGTATTGTGATTATGGGCGCACGCGATGATACACTCCATGTTTTTGCGCATGATGTGCTGGAGATGTTTTGATTAATATATATGGTGTCATACCCGCGGCGTAGCTTTTGCTGCGCTAATACGGCGGGTATCCATAAAGACAGACAGCTTTGCTGTCTGACGTACCAGATCCCCTTTGTTGATATTTGGCTATGCCAAATCAAGGGGATGACTGAGTTTGATGATTTATTTAACCATATCGCTCTTCAAGGAATGCAAAAATAGCGCGCATTCCTGTGTCTGCTCCGCCTTTGGGGCGGCCTGCTTTACCGTTTTGCTCCCATGAAAATACATCCATGTGAATCCATTCGATATCCTCATCAATGAATTCCTGTAGGAATAAGGCCGCCGTTGTTGCTCCAGCTTTTCCTACTCCTGTGCTGCTTATATCTGCAACTGCGCTATCCATATCTTTGCGGTAAGGTTGCCATAAGGGCAAGTTCCAAACAGCATCATCGACATTGTCGCTAGCTGACTGGCTCTGGATTGCTTGTGCGGTTTCGTGAGTGTTGCTGAACAGGGCGGGGATATCTGTTCCTAAAGCCACGCGCGCTGCGCCAGTAAGGGTGGCAAAATCTATCAGTAATTCTGGTTTATCCTCGCAAGCATAGGTGATCGCATCGGCCAAAACTAGTCGGCCTTCCGCGTCAGTGTTGCCGACTTCGACAGTAATGCCCTTACGGCTGTTTAATATATCGGATGGCCTGTAAGCATCACCAGAGATCGCGTTTTCAACCGCAGGAATAAGGACGCGCAAATTAATAGGCAGTTTTAGGCTCATGATCATGTGAGCTAAGCCCAATACGTGCGCTGCTCCGCCCATATCTTTTTTCATGGTCAGCATGAATTGCGAAGGCTTTATATCCAGTCCGCCAGTGTCAAAACATACGCCTTTGCCGACTAATGTAACTTTGGGGTGGCTTTTATCCCCCCATGAGAAGTCTAGTAATCGCGGGCGACGAGGGCTGGCTTTGCCGACATCATAAATCATCGGGAAGTTTTGCTTGATTAGGGCTTCATCCTTAATGACTTTCAGGGATGACTTATGATATTGCGCGAGGGTATTTGCTGCGCCCTCAAGCTCTTCAGGGCCCATATCATTGGCAGGGATGTTGACTAGATCGCGGATCAGGCAAATGCTCTCAACATAGGTTTTTATACGTGGGGCATTGGCTTTGTCAGAAATTACTAGAGCGGCGTTTTTGCTTTTTTCATCAGGTTTTTTATAGGCAGAGAATTTATATTCCGCTAGCCCCCAGCCAATATGCAGGCGGTTTAGTTGCTCGGAATCTAAATTATTTTCGGATATGGAAAAACTTGTCTTTGCAAGCATATCTTTAGAAAATACGGAGGTGATAGCTGCTTGGATTTTACTGCCGTCTATTTGTGAGTAGGATTCGCTAGAGCCTGCGGCTATACTTTGCGCTTTGCCTGTTTCGTCGCGCGTGATAAATATTGCCCCAGCCGAGCCGTCAAAGCCTTGCTCCGCAATTTGATTCTGTATCGGTGTTGTTTGCCCATTGTTCCAGTCGTCAAAGCTATCTTTGGTTATTAGATTGATATCTATATGGTTATAGCGGGATGATGAAGGGAAGGGGCTGAATAATTCTATGTTTTGCAGGGGCATGATTTGTCCATATATGTTTTATACCTGCTCAATATAGATGTTTTTAACGATTGCTCAACAAAAGATATTGCTTTTATGGAGTATATGCGCCATAAAATGTGCTCCTATCTGTTGTAAGTTTCTTACAGCATTGAAGATGGGGACCTGTAGCTCAGCTGGTTAGAGCAGTCCGCTCATAACGGATTGGTCGGTGGTTCAAGTCCGCCCAGGTCTACCATTTATCTTAGTCTTATATTCACTAAGTTTCTGGATTATTATCACTTTCGTCAAAGAGCATATTATATATGGTGTCTTTTATCATGTCTTTTTTGACTACATGTTTGAACATCTTGTAATCTTGCATACGTTTTAGAAAATTTTTATA
>DAOWDF010000067.1 GCA_030639165.1 Alphaproteobacteria bacterium | reverse complement strand
TGAGCCATTGGTAATATGAGCTGCGGGATACGCACATAAAATGGCACATTGTTGATATTGAAAAAAGATGACGATGCTCCGTGATCCATGCGTACTTTATAGAGCGTCCTTGGCAAAATACGCGGCTGCCTTTTTTGATGTGCCCCTAGATTTGTAGACACTTAGCCGACATTTAAGTGATTACAAATACACTACTGCTCTATCACGCTAGAAAGAAGGTTTAATTTGACAAACCTAACAAGTACATGTACAATATAAGGTACACATTAAGGAGGCTGTCATGGATACGGTAAGCTACACATCATTTAGACAAAACTTATCTAGCACACTGGATAAGGTTAATATGGATCATATTCCCATTATGATAACAAGGCAAAATGGAGATCCTGCTGTTGTTATGTCTGTACAAGATTTTAAATCTTATGAAGAAACGGCTTACCTAATGGCAAGCCCTAAGAATGCGAAGCGTCTAAGTGCCTCTATTGCGGAAATAGAAGCTGGCAATTTTACTGAACGTAGCCTAGTTGAATAATGATTATTGCATGGTCAGAAAATGCTTGGAATGATTATCTGTATTGGCAAAAAATAGATAAAAAAATCCTTAAACGCATTAATATACTAATTAAAGATATTGCAAGGCATCCCTTTGAAGGCATTGGAAGTCCCGAGCCTTTAAAGCATAACTGGTCAGGGTATTGGTCTCGTAGAATAGATAAAGAACATAGGCTTATTTATAAAGCCACGGGTACAACTATCACTATTGCTCAATGTCGTTACCACTACTAAATATCGCCAGTTTTAAATTATTTATTACTTGAAATAACGGCTCTTAGCAGACGTTAAAACTCTTCTCGTAACGCTCTCCTAGATGCTCTATCCACTATTGCAAATAATTTATCAATTCTATCTTTTTTACTAGATTCCTGATGACCAACAACCTTAATAAATTCACAGTTCAAATTTGAAGTAAGCTGGTAGAATTCTTTATATAGTTCATAATTATTCAGCCGTTTCTTCTTACTAGAATAATAATTAATTTTCTCAAGGCGAGCACGCCTATTGGGTAAACCAATAATATTTTGGCAATCTGTATAAACACTTATGGCAACACCTTTTCTTTCATGTAAGGCAAGCTCGCCAAGCACCCACAACACCGTTTGTAATTCCAACTTAGTAGAGTTGGTCTGCTCAAAACGCTTCACCTTCATATCACCCCATAAGACATTTATAGGCTTATTTAAATCATACACCACAAGATAAGATCCGTACCCCACATTTATCTTGGAATTCACACTACCATCAGTAAAAATATGCAAATGATTCACGTTATAAAACCTACCCAATAAAAAATTCTCTGCCTAGCCAAAAATGAGATTTATCTAACCTTACTTATTGATTAGTTAACTCTACCACCAACATAAAGCCATCGTGATTGTATGCGGACAAACTCCGATACCTCATGCATAATTTCCATTTCATCAAAACTCATTGATGCACAAAACCAAGCCTTAAACTCTACCATCCCATTATCCCCCTGCTGGAATGATGAAATGACTTTCAGGCGTTGCCAGTCTACTGTTTTTTTTGATAAGTCCAATATGGATAAACCCTTTGCTGAGGCTGGTAACCAAGTGGAAATTAAGTATTCCCCATAACCCCCCAGTGCATATGCAGAGAAACGCGAGCGCATAAGCTGTTCAGGTGTTCTTGCAGTTTGGTTATAAGAAAGAAACCGATCACAGCATTTAGCAAAAGGCTGTGGCTTGCCACAAATACACGACTTCATATTCATATCAGATCTCTTCGGCACTAAGAAGGATATTAATGTTTTAACTACACAAGGTGTCTTACTTTATAGGGGCACATCAATTTCTTTTATGAGCATAAGATCGTAATTTTGCACAATATAATTCAATACTGTGATTTTCATATGCGCCTTTTTTATATTCCCTCATGCCCTTCCACCACCATAATAAACGATATAAATCACTTGGATTTTTATATAATTCAACATCATCATAACCTAAAGAATCCTCATCCTTTCCTTGAGTGATATACCGCATATCTCCATGGTGAATATAACCATGTACAGAATCTAACTTCTTCATAAGCCAGCTTTCTGTAGATACGTTTAAGAAAGAAAAAATCTTATATAAAATAAAAGGAATAATTTCTGGTGGTAAAGTTGGTACAGCATCGTAAGAATTTATCACTCTATATATTGGAGTTTTAATAGACTTATCAAATCCAAAGCCCGCAACTCTTGGAGAGCCAAAAGTATAGCAAGCCCCTGTTGAGTCATTGCCAATTGAACGCGTAGCAAACAAAGCTAAAGCCCCGCCTAAACTATGTCCAGTAATATACAGTGTATATCCCTCATCTAGCTTAGGCTTAAGATCCTTCCATATTTTATCCTTAACATATTCAAATGCCTGTAAAAATCCCCTATGAACTTGAATACCATCAACCTCTACAGTTCCTGCCCTCAAATCTGCTGCTAAATCTGGAAGTTTAGTAGGCTCTGTTCCCCTGAAACTTAAAACAATCATTCCGGGTATTTCTTTACCACCCCGTATAATGCTCTGAGTAGCTAAAAATGCTTGAGTTCCTTGCTCATTATAGCATTCTAACAAATCATACCCACCCTGTTTTAGATGGTTTTCTAGAATATTTTTCTCTTTAAGATCTTCATGTTTTAAGTATGCTAATAATGATAATTCACCCATGATTAACGCTGTTCTGTCTGAATAAGCAGCTCTTTGTATTGGTGCTATATTTAAATCATTATTCTGAAAAACATTGTAATTCATCTTAAATCCAACCTTATTAAAAGAAAATTATTTTCTGCTGCGGGTAGATTGTAACATATTATTATTGGGGCTGTACTAGTTAATTAAAATTAGTTAAAGGTATAGTCATGCGAAAGAGTCGTTTAAGTAAAGAAAAACAGGATCGTTTAATAGAGCATTTTGTTGCTGGAACAACCGCCAGATGTGCTGCAAATTTGATCGGTGTTAACTTCAAAACT
>DAOWDF010000234.1 GCA_030639165.1 Alphaproteobacteria bacterium | reverse complement strand
CTGAAACGCTGCTGATCGCCGATGCCATGACTGGGCAGGACGCGGTTAATACTGCCAAAATATTCAATGAGCGCGTAGAGCTTAGCGGAATCATGCTAACCCGCGTTGATGGTGATGCACGTGGCGGCGCAGCTATGTCGATGAAAGCTGTCACTGGCAAGCCAATCAAATTGCTCGGAACTGGTGAGAAATGGGACGAGATCGAAGCCTTCCACCCTGAGCGTGTTGCAGGACGTATCCTTGGCATGGGCGATATCGTATCCCTAGTTGAAAAAGCCACTGAAAGCGTTGATGAAAAAGATGCTCTGGACATGGCGAAAAAGCTCAAAAAAGGGCAATTCGACTTTAACGACCTTTTAAAGCAAATCCGCCAAATGAATAAAATGGGCGGCATGGGCAGCCTCATTAAGATGATGCCGGGTTTAAGCGGCATGGCCAAACAGCTCGAAGCTGCGGGCATGGATGACGGGCTAGTAAAAAAACAAGAAGCCATCATCCTTTCCATGACATTAAAAGAACGCGGTAAGCCTGAGCTTCTCAATGCCTCACGCAAGAAACGTATAGCGGCTGGCTCAGGGACTAGCGTTCAAGAAATAAATATGATCGTCAAGCAGCAAAAACAAATGCAAATGATGATGAAGCGCATGCGTAAAATGGGCAAAGGCCAAATGATGGGCATGATGAAAGACATGATGGGCGGCAAAGCCGATGAGCTAGAAATGATGGCTCAGAGCATGGACCCTGATGCACTTGGCGCAGATTTAGCAGCAGCAACCGACTCACCATTAGGCGCAAATCCTTTTGCCGGTGGCGGTAATCCGCTAGCTGGAATGGGTGGCGGCATGGGCGCTATGGGCGGTGGAATGCCTGCCCTCACACGCGGCGGCACCAAGAAGAACCGGAAGAAAAAGAAATAAACACAAATTACAATTTAACTTATTAATACTAAAACCACGAAAAGGAACTACTAAAATGGCACTATCAATTAGACTATCAAGACAAGGACGTAAGAAGCGTCCATTCTACCGCATCGTTGTTGCGGATAAACGCATGCCTCGTGATGGTCGTTACATCGAGAAATTGGGTACATACAACCCACTTCTACAAGATGATAACGAGCAACGCGTACAACTTGTAACTGAGCGTATCAAATACTGGCTTAGTGAAGGCGCACAACCAACTGAGCGCGTAGCTATTTTTCTTGGAAAAGCAGGCCTTATCGACATGCCGGCACATCCTGTACGTCCGAACAAAGCTGAGCCTTCTGAAAAAACCAAGCTAAAACTTGCTGATAAGCAAGAAAAACTTGATGCAGCAAAAGAAGCCGCTAAGGCCGCTAAAGAAGAAGCTAAAGAGGCAGCAAAAGCTGCTGCTGAAGCTGAAAAAGCAGAGTAATATTATAATGACCAGCCCCCAAGAGCCTAACAGCGCACCAAACGAAAAACGAATATGCATTGGTAAAATAGCATCTTCGCATGGTGTTAAAGGGCTGGTCAAAATTGCTCCATTTTGTGAGGATTTCAGCCTTCTAAACGGTAAAATATTTACCTCAGAAACAGGGGGCAATACCCTCAACATCACACTCAAAAACTCTGTCGGCAAATATGTATTGGCAGAAATAGAGGGCATAACCTCACCTGAACAGGTCAAAGATATAAAATTCTCCCTTTATATACCCCGCGAAGAATTGCCTGATATCAACGATAGTGACGAATTTTATATCGAAGATCTCGCTGGCCTAACCGCGCTAAATGATAAGAAGGAAGAAATCGGCAAAATCATAACAGTACAGAATTACGGTGCTGGTAACCTATTAGAGGTAAAACCACTTAAGGGCGAAAGCTATTTCGTTCCATTTGAGGATGAATATCTGCCAGAGATAAACCTGATAGAAAAATATGTTATAGTCATAAACACTGATAACTTTATAATTGAGTAATCGCAAAATGCTTAACGTAAACCTACTAACCCTATTCCCAGAAATGTTCCCTAGTACGTTAGGGCAATCATTAAGCGGACGAGCATTAGACAAGGGCTTATGGTCTTATAATTGCATAAACATCCGCGACTTCGCAGACGACAAACATAAAAGTGTGGACGATACCCCATTTGGCGGTGGAGCAGGCATGGTTATGCGCGCCGATATAATTGAAAGCGCCCTGCTCTCTATTCCTGAAGAAAACCGCGGCCGTAAAATATATATGAGTCCTCGCGGAAAACCGCTTACCCAAAATCTGGTAAAGGAACTATCACAAGAAGAAAACCTCACTATCTTATGTGGGCGCTATGAGGGCGTAGATCAACGGGTTTTGGACGCTCACGATTTCGAAGAAATATCTATCGGCGACTATGTACTATCCGGCGGCGAACCAGCCGCAATGATCATGATGGATGCATGCATAAGGTTGCTCGATGGGGTAATGGGAAACGCCCACACCCCAGATGAAGAAAGTTTTTCCAACGGCTTGCTGGAATATCCACACTACACTAAGCCAGCCCAATGGCATGACATGAAGGTTCCAGAAGTACTGACCTCTGGCCATCATAAAAAAATCAAGGATTGGCGCTTGGATAAGTCCGAAGAAATAACAAAAGCCCGCCGTCCAGACCTATGGGATGAGTATAAGGAATAATCTTTTGAATTTATTTTCATACAAGGCGATAGGAGCGTAGGCGTATTTAAATACGGTAGCGACGAAACAACGCTGTAGGAAATTAAAGACAGATGATTTTCAATAAATAACTTGTTATTAACCTCAATATACTATAAAAGGTGCGCTACTTGGTAAATCCAGAATTAACAACACAAAAAACAGAATGGCAAAAGCCCTTCGCTTAAAGGATTGATAAAATGAATATATTAGAAAAATTTGAAGCTAAACAGCT
>DAOWDF010000064.1 GCA_030639165.1 Alphaproteobacteria bacterium | reverse complement strand
CTTTAAAATTGGCAAAAGAAAGGTCCATACCAGTCATCGTACAAGCACTGAAATTAGCCTGCCTTAAATCTTTTTTCTGCAAAGACAAGCCACTCAAATCAACATTTTCAAGGTTAGCCCTACGACCACCTAACCTGCCGTCAATATAACGATTATGCAATTCAACCATAGCATCTAATTGGTCTTGAGTTATAGTTTCAAGAATTGGCTGATCTTGGCCTTGATCTTGCTGCATGTTTAGATGTTCCTTTAGAATATAAGCTTATAATACTCACATGATTGAAATGACTATAGCATAAAATCTATTAATAAAATGCTTACAAAATAAGCCTAAGTCAAAATAAATTTTAACGCACTCTTCTAACTAAATTAAGAAAATCTACAATCTCTTGCCTATTCCACTCTGCATCGCCATATATTTCATATAAAACACGCCCTGAATTGTTTAAAATCAACGTCATAGGTAGTTTATTAATAACGATATTCTTCTGAAGCTCTAAATTATAATCATGAAAACCTGCAACATTCTCAACATTATATCTTGTTACAAATTCAAACACCTTCTCCACTTTGTCTGGAGAATCAATAGATACTGCAATAACCCGCCATCCACTATCATATGATAATGTCTTACTTAACCCGCTTAAAGATGGTAACTCCTTGATACAGGCACTACACCAAGTTGCCCAAATATTTAAAACTATATAATCACCGTCACTATCCATGACATCCACAAACTCACCACTTAAATTGGCCACCTTAATTGAAGGTAAGTCATAGTGATCGTCATACATTTTAAATTCTTGGAACTTACCTGCAATATCAAACTCGACATCTTCCAGCTTAACGCCACTATGAATATTAAGAGCAACCCATAGAGCTAGAAAAACAGATAGCACACCTCCAAAAAGCACAAATCTATCAAAAAACTTACTCGGTATATCCGCCATAATTTTTCCTTATAATTCTATACCTAGGTTATGTTTAGGGTTTATTTTCATTCTATTCCACTATACAAAATAATAAAAGCACTGGAAGAAAAACATGACTAACAAAAAACAATGCCTATATATTATGTTATGCGCCATCACATTCGCTCTATGCTCATGCGGCGTAAAGCCTAAGCATGTCGATTCACCCCAAGGCGTAGAGAATGACACATTCCCCCGCACTTACCCTAAGTCAGGTTTATAAGAATATGATCGGCTTTACTGAAAAGAACAATATATTACATGCGGATGCTGTCCCGTTAACTGACATTGCCAAGCAATATGGCACGCCTTGCTATGTCTATAGCGCTTCAGTAATAAAGAAGCAATTCAATGCACTTAAAGACGCACTTGCCCGCGCATTGCCCGCAGATCGCCAGCCATTACTATGTTATGCCTGCAAAGCAAACTCTAATATCGCAATATTAAAACTTCTACAAACACTAGGAAGCGGCCTTGAAATAGTCTCCGAAGGTGAGCTATTCCGAGGGCTAAAAGCAGGGTTTACTGGTGACAAAATCATATCCACCAGCTTTGGAAAAAACGAAGCAGAGATCAAAGCTTGCTTGAAGGCTGGCATTTCTCAATTTAACGTAGAAGCCCCTGACGAGCTATATAATATCAATAAATTTGCCGCAGAGATGAGCAAGACTGCCAATGTCCTATTCCGCCTAAACCCAGATATAAGCGGCGGCGGTAATTCAAAAATCGCAACAGGTCGTAAGGAAGATAAATTCGGCAACACTGCAAGTGACATTATAGAACTATATAAACTAGCCACAGAGATGAGCAATGTAGAGCCTATTGGCCTATCCATACATATTGGCTCTCAGGTATCACAGGCCAATACATTTAGACCTGCCTTTGAGAAACTAGCCGACCTAGTACATGAACTGCGCGGTCTTGGCTACAATGTAACACATACCGACATAGGTGGCGGCTTCCCCATCAGTTATAATGACGAACAGCTTTTGGATTTAGATGAATATGCAGGGTTTGTCCGCGATATAATCGAGCCGCTAGCAACGCAAATACAAATGGAACCTGGGCGTTACATGGTTGGAAATGCTGGAGTTTTACTAGCAAAAACCCAATATATTAAAGAGACTCCTTCACGCAACTTCCTTGTTCTGGATGCCGCGATGAACGACCTTATACGTCCAACTTTATATGAGGCATATCATGGAGCACGACCTGTAATGGGGCATAATGCACCAACAAAAACCTACGACATAGTTGGGCCAATCTGTGAAAGCGGCGATGTCTTCGCCAAAAACCGCGAAATAAAAGAAGTGAGCAAAGATGATCTTATCGTTATAGAATCCGCAGGAGCATATGGATATTCTATGGCTTCAAACTATAACTCCCG
>DAOWDF010000156.1 GCA_030639165.1 Alphaproteobacteria bacterium | reverse complement strand
TACAGAATGGATGGAAGCGTGCATTTGTCGATTCTAATGAGGAAGAAGAAGTAAGACTAAGAGATTTATTATATGAAAAAAGATCTACTGATGATATATGATTTATTCTTTATGACTTTAAATTGAAGTTAAATTTTAGGGAATAAAATTCAAATAATTCATCTTAAGGCTTTGAAATAGATTTGATTTACAATTATAATTTGGGTTTTTAAATAGGTACCGTATAACATGGTTAAAAATAGCGCTGTGAGTGATAAGAAAAACGAAGAAGACCAAGCCGATATATCTAAAAAGGCTATGGCTAAAGTAGTGAAGAAGCTTCTAAGCGCAGGCGAGGAAAAGGGCTCTGTTACTTATGATGACTTCAATAAGGCTTTGCCAGCGAATGAGTTTTCCTCTGAGCAGATAGAAGATGCTATGTCCGCGCTTTCTGATAAGGGTGTTCAGCTAGTCGAGAGTGACGATAGCGATGATTCTGCCGCAGAGGGTAAGACTAAAAAGAAATCCGATGAAGATGATGCCGAGTACGAATCAGGGGGTAATATTGCTTCTGATGATACGGGGCGTACTGATGATCCTGTTCGTATGTATCTACGTGAGATGGGAGCTGTTGAGCTGCTTTCTCGTGAAGGTGAAATTGCGATAGCTAAACGTATTGAAGCTGGTCGTAGTATGATGATTGGCGGTATGTGTGAAAGTCCGCTGGCTATTGAATCTTTGATTGCTTGGTATCAATCGCTGCTTGATGGCGACATATTATTGCGTGAGGTTATTGACCTTGATGCGACGTATAAAGGACCCGTAGTCGATGCCACTGTTGCTGCTATTGAAGAAGCAGAGGCTGAGGACAAAGCTGAAGGTGAAACAGCTGATGATTCTAAAGATGATGTTAAAGATTCGGAATTAGAGGAAAGTGAAGATAGCGAAGGTAAATCTTCTGAAGCTAGTGACGGTGACAGCGAAGAAGAGGAAGAAGAAGGTAATGTTTCTTTAGCCGCGATGGAGGAAGAGCTAGCTCCTAAGGTATTTGAGATTTTCAATAATATCAAGAAGACATATAAGAAAATGCAGAAAGTTCAGGAAGAACGTCTGGGCGCTTTGCAAAAAGGTGAAGAGCCTGCTGCTGCTGCTGATAAGAAGTACAAAAAGCTTAGAGACGATATGGTATCTCTAATGAATGAGGTGCATTTGAATAATGCCCGTATTGAGCAGTTAATTGACCGCCTATACAGCACTAATCGTGAATTGGTTAGTACAGAAGGCAAAATCATGCGCCTTGCAGTTGACTGTAAAGTTAAGCGTGAGTCTTTCCTTAGTGAATATTACGGCTCGGAGCTTGATCCTGCTTGGCTTGATCATGTTGGTAGCCTTAAGGGCGTTAAGAATAAAGGCTGGATTTTATTCGTTGAAAAACATGGTGAGCAAGTCACTAAAATGCGTGAGCATGTGGCACTTATCTCTGCTGAGGCAATGCTTCCTATATCAGAATGGCGCCGAATTGTTGGAACTGTTCAAAAGGGTGAAAAAGAAGCAGGTCGTGCGAAGAAGGAAATGGTCGAGGCGAATTTGCGTCTGGTTATTTCTATTGCTAAAAAATATACAAATCGCGGTCTGCAATTCCTTGACCTAATCCAAGAGGGTAATATTGGTCTTATGAAGGCGGTTGATAAGTTTGAATATCGCCGTGGTTATAAGTTTTCGACTTATGCAACTTGGTGGATCAGGCAGGCGATTACGCGTTCTATCGCGGATCAGGCGCGTACAATCCGTATTCCTGTTCATATGATTGAGACTATCAATAAGCTTGTTCGTACATCACGTCAAATGATGCATGAGATTGGGCGTGAGCCTTCTCCTGAGGAATTGGCGGAGCGTTTACATATGCCGCTTGATAAGGTGCGTAAAGTCCTCAAAATTGCGAAAGAGCCTGTGTCTCTTGAAACTCCGATTGGTGATGAGGAAGATTCTTCGCTAGGTGATTTCATCGAGGATACTAATGCTATTTTGCCAGTCGATAGTGCTATTCACTCGAATTTGCGTGAAACTACTACGCGGGTTTTGGCTTCACTTACTCCTAGAGAAGAGCGCGTTCTTCGTATGCGTTTTGGTATTGGTATGAATACTGATCATACTTTGGAAGAAGTAGGGCAGCAATTCCACGTTACTCGTGAGCGTATTCGTCAGATTGAGGCGAAGGCTTTGCGTAAGCTCAAGCATCCGAGTAGATCACGTAAACTTCGTAGCTTCTTGGATACATAGCTGCCTACATTCAAGTACGAACGTCGTTAAATTGCGGCTTACGTATTAAAATACGCTGCGCCGTAATTTGCCTAGCCGTACATAAATGTAGTTTGCTATATAATGTTGCATGTTTATATTCCTGCACAGTCAAGCTTTCTCAACATGCGCAAAAATTATGGCTATATTCTAAATGCTATTGATTCGCATTATTAAAAATGCAATTGTGAGAGCGTAAGTTATTATAAATTATGGAGAGTTTTTAATGTCTAATATTGCTATGGCGGAATATATATGGATTGATGGTTGTGCGCCGACGCGCAAGCTACGTTCTAAGGCGCGGGTTGTTAATGTTGGGAAGAACCCAAGTATTGACGATTTTCCTGAATGGAGCTTTGATGGTTCATCAACAGAGCAGGCGGAAGGTGGCAATAGTGATTGTATTATTAAGCCTGTGCGTTTCGTAACTGATCCAATTCGCGGTGAGGGTAACTTCTTGGTTATGACTGAGGTTTATAACCCTGATGGTACTACGCATGAATCTAATTCTCGTGCGCAGCTTCGCACTATTCTTGATGCTGGTGCACAAAGCCAAGATCCTTGGTGTGGTTTTGAGCAAGAATATACATTATTCAAAGGACGTCAGCCTCTTGGTTGGCCAGAGCAGGGATTTCCTGGGCCTCAAGGGCCTTACTATTGCGGTGTTGGCGCGGATGAAGCGTATGGTCGTGATATAGTTGAAGACCATGCGGCAGCTTGTCTTGATATTGGATTGCTATTCTATGGTATTAACGCGGAAGTTATGCCAGGTCAGTGGGAATTCCAAATTGGCTATCGTGGTAATGATAAAGAAGATGCAGGCGCGCTTAGGGCTTCAGATGATATGTGGCTTTCACGTTGGTTGCTTTATCGTATTTCTGAAGATTATGGCGTAACAGTTTCAACACATAATAAGCCGATTACAGGTGATTGGAATGGCGCGGGAATGCATACTAACTTCTCGACAAATGACACTCGTGATAAAGTAAAAGGTAAGCAGGCTATTGATGATGCTATTACAGCCTTATCAGGTAAGCATGCCGAGCATATTAAGCTTTATGGACATGCTCTTGACCGCCGTTTAACTGGTGCGCATGAGACTTGTGATATTGATACATTTAAAGCTGGCACAGCCGATCGTGGATGTTCGATCAGAATACCTCAGTTGGTTGCGCAAAAAGGTTATGGTTATCTAGAAGATCGTAGACCTGGTGCTAATGCTGACCCATATTTGATTTCAGCGCGTTTATCTGCAACTATTTGTGGTGTTGATGAGTCTCTTATGACGTTCACTTCATGGCCACGTGAAGAGGCAAAAAAAAACGTTAAAATAGCTGCTGCTTAATTGTAGTGGTTTAAATAACTTTATAAGCGCGCTTACTATTGCAGTGGCGCGCTTTATTATGGTAACAGGCCTAATAGATTTTTAACTTTTTCCTGATATAAATTATGCATAGCTTTTTAAAGGCTATGATTCTTAGCTGCGTATTCTTGAGTTAATATAAGTTTTGAAACATATAATACAGGGTTTGGTTACGGATATGAAAGATAATAATGATACTTTGGGTAGTGTAGTAGTAGGGACGAAGTCCCCAATGCAAAGAATCCTAGGGCGATATTCTGCAATAACAGAGAAGAAGGCCGCGGTTGAGCCAGCAGTAGAGGTACAGCCTCCGCCAGAGGTTGTTGTAGAGCAGCCAGTGGAACCAGTTGTGGCTAATCCTTCTATATTTACGCCAGCTGCTGAACCAGCAGCAGAGGTAC
>DAOWDF010000153.1 GCA_030639165.1 Alphaproteobacteria bacterium | reverse complement strand
GGTTTTGAGTGCATCTTCTTATAAGGTCGATGAGGGAGATGTGTTTAATATATGTGTTCCAGAGGCCGTTCCAAGCGAGCCAAAGGCGGAGAATATCCCGCTTGATATCGTCTATGAGGATGATGATTTGCTGGTGATTAATAAGGCTGCGGGCATGGTTGTTCATCCTGCTGCAGGGAATTGGAACGGTACTTTGGTTAATGCTGTGTTATATCATTGCGGTGATAGCTTGTCTGGGATTGGCGGAGTTATGCGCCCTGGTATTGTGCATCGTCTTGATAAAGAGACTAGTGGGTTGATGTTGGTGGCAAAAAATGATCATGCCCATAAGCATCTATCGGCGCAGCTGGCGGATAGAAGTTTGAGCCGTGTGTACCATGCTTTGGTTTTGGGCGTTCCATTGCCGATTAAGGGAAGCGTTGATCGCCCGATTGGGCGCCATCGTCATAATCGTTTGAAAATGAGCGTGATGAGTAACTCACCTAGGGAGGCACGCACGCATTATAAGGTTATCGAAAATTACTCAGAGGCTTGTGCTCTCGTCGAGTGTAAATTGGAGAGTGGGAGGACGCATCAGATACGCGTGCACATGGAGGCAATTGGCCATCCTTTGATTGGAGATCCTATTTATGGCCCTCAAAGAACAGCATTGATAGGTAAGCTTAAGGCTGCTGGTTATGATGCTGATTTAATAGGTGAATTGACTGGCTTTCCTTATCAAATGCTGTTTGCGAAGAATATATCCTTTGTGCATCCGACGACTAAGGAGGAGATGGGGTTTGAATGTGAAGCTCCAGAAAACATTGCTAACATATTGTCAAGGCTAGTTAAATAGAGTGTTCTCTTTCTCTGTTTATGGTGGTGTTTTGTTTTGGTGGGATGTTTAATGTTTGCTGCTGTTTATGGTGGCTGATTTGTTGGTGTAACTCCATTAAGCTCAAACGACACGGACCGTCTTTATTTGTGGTAGCAGTGATTTCTTAGTTGAGCAGTAAATTTTCTGAAGTTTTTACGCTTTGATTTTTTTATGGATTTAGAAAATTTTGCGCGCAGATTTATTTCAGTTTTTGCCAGCGGTTCATTTTATGATTTGACCCGAATTGATTTGCCTTTAGTCAACTATTTCTGTCCAGTGCTTTGCCATATGATCGAGTGTTAGGTTTTCGCTTAGCTCAAAAAGTTTGAGTGGTGGATTTATATGCTGTCCAATGTCTCGTCCAAATGGTGCAATTTTTGTTTTTAATTCACTGCCGGTTGGGGCATATGGAATGCTTCCAAATGGCAGGCTTAAATTCATCGAGTGATATACGCTTGCCTGACTTCCGAATATGTCTTGCTCGGCATAATTACTTAATGTTATGGAGCTGCTCAATTTTGCGCCGTTATTAAATATTTTCTCTAAGGCAAGAGATACGCCTAAATCGCCAGCAAGGAAGCGACCAGCTTTGGCGCTTAGTGTTAAATCTTGCTCAGGGAAATCGTACCAGCCATTAATATGGCCTGTGATTATATTTTCACCGTTAAGCCCGAGATTAAGCGCTGTATAAGGGGCGCGCCTCGCCGCGTTCCATATTTCTGCTCCTAAAGCCAATCTTGATGAAAATGGTCTATATAGTATTTCACCGCCGTAACCATTGTAAAATTCTTCTAGGTATCCTGCCATTATTAGAGTGTGTAGGTCGGGGGTAAAGCTATGGGCGTAGCCTATATATGCATGCTCAAGGCTTGCGCGGTTATCTGTAAATGCATTTACATCGCTGCGCACTGGATTAGTAACTGGAATTCTGAACTTTTCTATATCATCTAGGTTGTTGCTTAAATTAATGCGCATTGCTGTTCCTGTTAAAAATCCTAAGAATGGAGTTGAGCTGGTTTCTATTATTGCTGAGCTACGATATAGCGCGCCTGTTTCTTTTTCGGAGAGGCTTATCTGGTTTTCTAAATTTATTTTGAATGAGTTATCGTTATTTATCCACTTTGTGGGTGGAATGGTCTGTGTATTATTTTTTTCTTTGTCGCTAACTATAAAATCGGCGTTTTTCCAGATTTCTTGCGGGCTGCTAGAATTGTTACTAACAGCTTTTTCCACATCTGAACGCATTATTTTTATTGTTCTTCCATATATATTTGAGTGGACAGGGGTTATATTTATCTCCTCTATATTGTCAGGTATATGGGCATTAATATGTCGAAGTGCTCTTCCTATTTGCTTTGGCGCGTGACTTATTTCTTGTGTACTTAAGGTTGCAAACAGTGTTTTGTCGCTGGTTGTTATATTTTTTAGCTTTATGCCTTCTTTTTGTGCAGATAGCTGTATTTCCTCTATATCGTGTTGTTTACCTTGCTGTTTCTTATATGGCAGCGGGTCTTTATATTTTTTGTGAGTAAGAGGCCATTTTGATGGTTTTGACTTTAAGGAGAGGCTTGCTATTATTTTGTCTGCGCCTTGTGCGGCAATATTT
>DAOWDF010000088.1 GCA_030639165.1 Alphaproteobacteria bacterium | reverse complement strand
TATAGATCAAACCACTATTGTTGTATCTGCTTTGGTGTTCTTATCGGCAACTATTGTTGCATTTGCCGCGCGCCGCGCACAATATCTGCAAGCTCGCCAAGAAAAAGAACTTATATTACTTAAAGAAGTCCTTGAAGGCTCTCGTGGTGGGCGTTTAATAACGGATAGTAACGACCAGACATTATATTATAACCATCGTTTTATAAAGATTTGTTGCAATGATGGCTGTGAGGACGAGGTTAGCTATAATCAATTAGTGTCAATGTTCTCCGAAAATGATAACGCTGCTGATCTTTTAAATGGCTTATCAGATCAGGCTCACCGCGGTCTTACCGATTCAATTAAGCTCTATTGTAAAAAGCAGGGTTATGAGGGCTGGTATAATATAACCGCGCAGCCTGTTGCAGGTCATGCAGATTATACCCATTGGCGGCTTGATAATGTTACCGATAAATATGCGGCTGATAATGCCACAAAAGAAGAGCGCGAGAAACTCATCGACTTTACTGATAATGCCCCTGTTGGTTTCTTTTCAGTAGATGAGAACGGAACATTTATTTTTGCCAATGCGACCTTTGCGCGCTGGCTTGGCGTTGATTTAAAATTCCTGCTAAATAATGAGCATCTTCACACTTATATGGCGCTGCCCCCGCAAAACGCTAGCCCTTACGACATAATGGATCATGGCGGAGAAAACCAAGTAGTTGAGCTTGCATTAAAAGGAGTGGGCGGAAAAACCTTCCTAGCCTCTATAAATCAAAACATTGTCCATGGAGAAGATGGATCGGTAAGAACCAGAGCCGTAGTCCACGACCTTACCACAGAGCAGGAAATGCACCGTGCCCTGAAAGATTCTGAAGATCGGTTCAAGCGCTTTTACGAGGAAGCTCCCCTAGGTATTGTCATGGTTGGCAAAGATGGCTTGATTGAGGATTGTAACGCGCAATTTGCCCGCATGGTTGGTCAGGAAGCAAGTGACCTTATTAAAAAACATTTTAAATTATTAATTGATGATGATCATCGCGATGATGTCTTGGCCGCCATTAAAAAAATGGGTAAAGGCCAGCATATGGACGAATCTATGGAGGTGTCACTTTATTCTAATACTGAAGAAACAAGAGTAGCGCAGCTCCATGCCCGCCGTACTATTATAGGCGAAGGCGTAATATTACACTTCATCGATATTACGGAGAAAAAAGCGCTCGAAGAGCAATTCGTCCAATCCCAGAAAATGCAAGCAGTCGGGCAGCTAGCAGGGGGCATTGCACATGACTTCAATAACTTGCTTACCGCCATTATTGGGTTTTGTGATCTATTATTATTGCGCCATAAGGCTGGCGATCCGTCATTTGGCGATATCATGCAGATACAGCAAAATTCCAACCGTGCAGCTAACCTAGTGCGCCAGCTTTTGGCCTTCTCACGCCAGCAAACTTTGCGCCAGAGCGTTAATGATATAACCGATATATTGACTGAGCTTTCACATCTGATGCGCAGGCTTATAGGCTCTAATATAGAGCTGAAGATGATACATGGCAAAGACCTCGGCCTTATCAAGGTTGATGAAGGTCAGATGGAGCAAGTGCTGGTTAATCTTGCGGTGAATGCGCGCGATGCGATGAGCGAGCAGGGCGGCGGCAAGCTAACTATCACCACTGAAAATTATGCCAGCACCAGCTCCAAGGAGGTTATGCAAGAAGAAATGCCTCCGGGTCATTGGATTTTGATCAAGGTAAGCGACACAGGTTGCGGTATATCTAAAGAAAATATGGGCCGTATCTTAGAGCCATTCTTTACCACCAAGGATGTCGGCGAGGGGACTGGGCTAGGTCTTGCAACTGTGTTTGGCATTGTTCGTCAAAGTGGCGGTTTCCTTGATATTAAAAGTACAATTGGTAAGGGCACAACCTTTATGATCTATCTACCAAAAGCCAATGAGGCGGAAGTAGAAGAGGAGGAGAAAGAGAAGGCAAAAGAAAAATCTACACAATCTCCCGAGGTGAAAGATCTTACCGGCACTGAATGTATTATGCTGGTCGAGGATGAAGATGCGGTTCGTACATTTGCGCAGCGCGCTCTGGCTAATAAGGGCTATGATGTTATCTCCGCAGAAGATGGCGAGGAAGCCTTGAAATTATATGAGACTGAGGGGCAAAAGCATATAGATTTGCTGATTACTGATGTTGTAATGCCCGGTATGGATGGGCCAACTCTCGCGCAACGTATTCGCCAGCATAGCCCTGAGCTGAAGATAATATTTATGTCTGGATATACCGAAGATAAACTCAAAGATTATATGGGCAATAATACTTACTTCCTACCAAAACCTTTCACTTTAAAAGTGCTGTCGGCCAAAGTTAAGGAAGTTCTAGAAGGGTGATTTATAATAGATGTTTAATTTTATTAAAGGAGTAATACAGCTCGCAATGTTTGGCGCTGTGGTTACTGGCGGTTTTATAGGGTATTTTAATTATTATGGCTTGCCATCAAGTAATAAGGGCTCATCTTCATCAAAGAATACATACGCATCCAAACTAGATTATCAGCAGGAAGTCACCTTTGAGGATAGTACCGAAAGCAACATAATTGTCAAAAACACTGCTACGCCATCTAATACCATAAAAACCGTTAAGAGTAATAGGGTTACAAAGAAAACTACAAAGAAAAAGGCTGGCAAATCTTATAAAAGATGTGATCGCCTTGTCATGTATTCGACAACTTGGTGCGGGGCCTGTAAGTCCATGCGGAAGAAACTAAACGATCGGAAGATAAGATATAAAGATAATGTGGTTGATAAAAACCGTACTATGGACAATATATTTAGGCGTAAAATGAAAATGGCTGGCCGCAAAATATCTTATCCGACAATGGAAATTAATGGCAAAATTGTTGATTACAAGTCCGTACAATATTATCAAAGCAACTATAATCTATGTGAGAAAAAATAAATAGTTCGCCTTATGTTCTTTTTCTTGTTGACTTAAGAATAAAACGAGAACATTATCGTGTGTATAAGAGTTGCACACCGCATCCTTATGATTTGCACCATAGATAGAATTATGCGAAAAGGAGTTATGATATGAGCGTTACAAAACTGCATAAAGATAAGGATACAGATATGACCCAGAATAATGCTGAAAAGCAAAAAGCTTTAGATGC